>NZ_AFGF01000065.1 GCF_000219125.1 Acetonema longum DSM 6540 | reverse complement strand
TTAGAAAGATGCGAAGCATCGTGAGATCAGGAAGAAAGCAGTTCGCTTTTCGGCGTAGTCACAGCAAAATATCTATTGCCTAGAATCCGAAAAGAGACGCTTTCTGACTGAGCCCGCCCGCAGGAGCAACAACGCAGATGGGCCTTTTTCAACGGCCCCCTCCTCCCCTACTGTTTCCAGGGGATCATCCGCCGCTCCACCCACCCCAGCAGATGATTAAACACTACTCCCAGCAGGGACAAAGTGACCACACCCACCATCAACTTGGTGGTCAGCATCAGGTCGCCATAGTGTAAAATCATCGCGCCGATTCCTTCCTGGGCAGCGATCATTTCCGCCGCTGCCAGGAGCAGCAGCGAGGTTCCGGCCGCCAGCTTCAGGCCGGCGAAGATAACCGGCAGAGATCCTGGCAAAATGACTTTGGTCATCAGGCTGACCCGGCCGGCGCCAAAAGTGACGGCGGCTTTGATAAGCAAGGGGTCCAGGTTTTTGACCCCGGAATAGGTGTTAATGACCACCGGAAAGAACACGCCCAAACTAATCATCGTGATCTTAGGCAATTCGCCGATGCCAAGCCAGAGAACAAACAGCGGCAGGAGAGCAATTTTGGGCACGGGATACAAGGAATAGATCACCGGATTGCCGGTGACTTCCGCCAGCCGGGAAATCCCGGTCAAGAGGCCGGTCAGGATGCCGGCAGCGCTGCCGATGAAAAATCCGGCGGCGATTCGGATCAGGCTGGCCTGAAGGTTAGTCAAAAGCTCACCGCTGGCAATCATCTGAGCCGCAGCAGCCATGATGGAACTGGGAGCCGGCAGATATAGCCCGGCTATCACCCCCATCCTGACCAACAGTTCCCAGATGATCAGCAGGATAATCACGGATATATAAGAAGCCCAATAAGGCAGCGCTCTTTCGAGAAACGCCAGACGGTATTTGACTTCCCGGCGAAAGGTTTCTTTTTCCATCAGCTTTCCCCTTCCCGCAGAGCTTCTTCCGCATCCTTGCGAATCAGACGCCAAATTTCATCCACATAGGTATTGAAACAATACCGGTACTGTTCCTGGTCCCGGGAAAACTTTGGGATATCCACGGCAATAATGCTGCTGATGCGGCCGGGGCGGCGGGATAGTACCACAATCCGGTCAGCCAGATAGACGGCTTCCTGGATATTGTGGGTAACATACAGAGTGGACAGACGGGTTTTATCCCAAATGTGCAGGAGCTCTTCCTGCATGAGGGTGCGGGTCTGGGCATCCAAAGCGGAAAAAGGCTCATCCATCAGCAAAATATCCGGTTGAATGGCCAAAGCCCGGGCGATTCCCACCCTCTGGCGCATGCCGCCTGACAGTTGATGGGGATAAGCCTGTTCAAACCCTGTCAGACCCACCAGAGAAATATAATGGGCCAGCCGCGTTTTCCGTTCCTGCCGCCCAATGCCCATTTCCTCCAGGCCAAAGGCAATGTTGGCGGCAACGGTTCGCCAGGGAAATAGGCCCACTTCCTGAAACACCATACCGACAGCCGGGTCCCGGTCTTCGGTCAGTCCTTCCACGGCAATGACGCCGGATGTGGGCGCCAGCAGCCCGGCCACCAGATTCAGCAGGGTGGATTTACCGCAGCCGCTGGGGCCCACCAATACGACAAATTCTTCCTGTTCCACAGTCAGACTGATATCATTAAGGGCCAGCAGGGATTGTTCCTGCCGCCCTGTATATTCCTTGCAAACTGCTTCGATGACAATGCGCACCAGGGTTCACCTACTTCAATTGCTGCAATGCCGCGTCCACCAATGAGGTGTCATATACGCTCTTGGGATCCAGCGGCTTTTCCACCATCTTGTTTTTAGTATACCACTCGATTTGCCGGCCGATATCTTCGGATAGCAGCCGGCCGTCCCGGTCAATATAGGGCAGGCCCAGCTTGACGTCCTCTACCGGTGCGCCGGTATAGGCGGCAATAATCGTGACGACTTCTTCAAAATTGACGCCGGGGGCAGGCTTGCCGTCCTTTTTCACCAGGGCGGCATCATAATAGTAGCGATTGGCTTTGATGTAAGCCTTCATAAACCGGATGGCAGTTTCTTTGTCCTGCATCAGCCCGGGCGAGAAGAAAAGACCTGATGTCTGGTATTCTATCACATCGCCGACCTGAGCCACCAATTTACCGTAACCGTCTTTTAATACTTTCGTGATATTCGGCTCGTTCACAATCACGGCATCGATCTGTTTGGACTGGAGCGCAGCCATTAAGGTGCCCAGTTTGCCCAGGGGTACCAGTTCCACGTCAGCCAGAGTCAGTCCCTTGCTCTCCAGCAAACGGCCGATCATATAGTGGAAGGTGGAGCCGGTCTGGGTAATGCCGATTTTTTTCCCTTTCAGTTTATCGATGGATCGAACGCCCTGATTCCAAAGATCGGTTGTAACCAGAAGGGCGGATGACGAGTATCCCTTTTCTTCCCGGCCTTTGTCGGCCACAATGGACAGGTTTTGTCCTCCTGCCACCATGTTAAGCAGACTGGCAGTGATGCCGGTGCCTCCCACATCCACTTGGTTGGAGGCCGTGGCCACGGCAATCGGGTGGGCCGCCTCAAACCACTTGACGTCTATTTCCAATCCCTGTTCCCGGAAAAATCCTTTTTCAATGCCGATAAACAGCGGCGCCGAGCTGGTGAGTTTCAGCATCCCCACTGTCAGCTTCTTGACCGGCGGAATCTGAGGCGCCGGCTGGGAAGGCGCCGGCCGGGAACAACCGGCTGCCAATACAGCGAGTATCCAGATGCCTGTTATAAACCAAACTAATTTTCTCATTTCTACTCCTCCTGATACTATGCTACACTACCCATAATAAAGAGGCAATGTATACAGTATTCGTCAGGATAAATCGATCTCCTGGCAAACAAAGCCGGATTTTGCCAAAATTTCATTGCTTAACGGAAATACTGTACACCGGCGGAAAAAATCCCCTGGTCCTTGTTGCCGGGAATATTTTGAGCCACATAGGAGCCGGTGCGCTCGGAATGGCCCATTTTCCCAAGGATGCGGCCATCCGGGCTGGTGATGGCTTCTACCGCGTAAAGTGAGCCATTGGGATTATGAGCGATGTCATGGCGAGGCAGTCCGGCCTCATCCACATATTGTGCGGCAATCTGCCCGTTAGCCGCCAATTTTTCCAGGGCGGTTGCAGAGGCGGCAAACCGTCCTTCCCCATGGGAAAAAGGCAGAGAATGGATATCTCCCAACTCGGCATTAGCCAGCCAGGGAGACAGCACAGAAGTCACTTTGGTCAAAGCAAAGCGGGAAATGTGGCGTCCCAGGGAGTTAAACGTCAAAGTGGGCATATCCGGGGAGATATCCACAATATCGCCGTAAGGAACCAGCCCCAGCTTGACCAGAGCCTGGAAACCGTTGCAGATTCCCAGCATCAGTCCGTCTCTCTGCTGCAGCAGGCAGCGGACAGCTTCTTTGATCCGGGGATTGCGGAACATGACGGCAATGAATTTGCCGGAACCGTCAGGCTCGTCGCCGGCGCTGAAGCCTCCCGGCAGCATGACGATCTGGGACCGGTCAATAGCGCTCGCCAGGGCCAGCACGGTTTCTTCTATGTCCCGGGGGGTCAGGTTGCGGATCACCAATGTGTCCACCTGAGCCCCGGCCTGGGTAAAGGGAGCGGCCGAATCATACTCGCAGTTAGTTCCGGGGAAAACCGGAATGATCACCCGGGGCCGGGCCAGCTTGGCGGCCGGACGGCCGATATGAGGTTGGGGGTAAGCGATAACCGGCGGTTCACCGGTCGCCGGGTCGGCGGTCAGGGGGAAGATGCCTGACAGGGGCTGAGACCAGGCCCGATATGCCTCGTCTAACAGAATGGATTGTCCATTTATCGTGATAATCGGCTCAGCCTGGGTCCGCCCCAGTACTGTATAGCGCACATCACCCAAGACAACAGCCGGATCGAGAGAGGGTGGCAGTTCCAGCAGCAGCGATCCATAATCGGGTGAGAACAGATCGGATTGGCTCATTTCCCGCTCAAAGGCCAGACCGATACGGTTGCCAAAGCACATTTTGCTGACTGCGGCAACCAGGCCGCCATAGCGCAGACTCATGGCCGACAGCACCTGTCCCTGTTTCACGAGAGCATGGACTTTATCATAGTTTTTCGCTAGCAGGGCAAAGTCCGGTAAGTTATTCCTGCCCCGTTCGACAGGTATCAGAACCAGGCGACTGCCGGTCTGCTTCAGTTCCGGTGAAATCACCTGGCCGGCATGAACCGGGGTAACGGCGAAGGCCACCAGGGTAGGCGGCACGTCTAAGTCCAGGAAGGTGCCGGACATGCTGTCCTTGCCGCCGATAGCCGGAATGCCCAGCTGCTTTTGGGCATGATAGGCCCCCAGCAAGGCGGCGAAGGGCTTTCCCCAGCGGTTGGGGTCCTGGCCCAGCTTCTCAAAGTATTCCTGCAGGGTTAACCGGACCTGCCGGTAATCACCGCCCATAGCCACGATCTTGGTCACTGCTTCCACCACGGCGTATACAGCCCCGTGAAAGGGGCTCCAGGCGCCAATCTGGGGCAGATAGCCGTAAGTCATCACAGTGGCGGTGGTCGTAGTGGCGTTCAACACCGGCAGCTTGGCTGCCATGCCTTCGGCCGGCGTATCCTGGAACCGGCCGCCAAAGGGCATAAGAACGGTAGCCGCTCCAATGGAACTGTCGAACCTCTCCCCTAAGCCCTTTTGGCTGCACACATTCAGGTCAGACAAAGTATGCAGCCAGGCGGCTTTCAGATCCGGCGACACAGGCTGATGCTGCAGAAGGCCTGAGAAAAAGCCGGAAGGATCCGGGGAAGCGACCCGGACCGAGACCTTTTGCTGCACCCCGTTGGTATCAAGAAAATCCCGGCTGATATCGACAATAGTTTTTCCCCGCCACCCCATGACAAGCCGCCGGTTGGCGGTGACAGAGGCCACGATGGTGGCCTCCAGGTTTTCGGCCCGGGCTGCGGCAATGAATTGCGCCGCATCGCCGGCGGCCACCACCACTGCCATTCTCTCCTGGGATTCAGAAATAGCCAGTTCAGTGCCATCCAGGCCTTCATATTTTTTAGGTACTGCATCCAGGTTTACTTCGATGCCGTCGGTCAGTTCGCCGATAGCTACGGCTACCCCGCCGGCGCCGAAATCGTTGCATCGTTTGATCAGGCGACTGACTGCCGGATCGCGGAACAGCCGCTGAATTTTCCGCTCGGTGGGCGGGTTGCCTTTTTGCACTTCCGAGCCGCAGGTGAACAAGGATTCGGCTGTATGCTCCTTGGAAGAACCGGTAGCGCCGCCGCAGCCGTCCCGGCCGGTGCGGCCCCCTAACAGCAGCACCACATCGCCGGGGGCCGGGCGTTCCCGCCGCACATTATCCCTGGGGGCGGCGCCGATGACCGCCCCTACTTCCATCCGTTTGGCCACAAAGCCGGGATGATACAGCTCTGCCACCTGGCCGGTAGCCAGGCCGATCTGATTGCCGTAGGAGCTAAAGCCGGCAGCAGCACCCGTGGTGATTTTCCGTTGGGGCAGTTTGCCCGGCAGAGTGTCCTCTACCGGCGTTCTTGGATCACCGCTGCCGGTGACCCGCATGGCCTGATACACATAGGCGCGCCCGGAAAGAGGGTCCCGAATGGCCCCTCCCAGGCAGGTGGCTGCCCCGCCATAAGGCTCAATTTCGGTAGGATGGTTGTGGGTCTCGTTTTTAAACATCACCAGCCAAGGCGACCGCCGGCCGTCAATATCAGCCTCCACCACAATACTGGCGGCGTTGATTTCCTCTGATTCGTCCAGGTCCTGGAGCTTCCCCCGCTTTTTCAGCTCCTTCATGCCCATGACAGCAATGTCCATCAAGGTAACGGCTCGTTCCTTCTGCCCGTCACTGTAGACAAACTCCCGGGCAGCCAGATACTCCCGGTAAGCCTGTTCAATAGGGCTGGCCATTTCTCCCGGTTCAATCTCCACCCCTTCAATGGCAGTGAAAAAAGTGGTATGACGGCAATGGTCCGACCAGTAGGTGTCGATCAGCCGGATTTCGGTGAGAGTCGGGTCCCGTTGCTCAGTATCCCGGAAATATTTTTGGCAGAAAGCCAGGTCAGAAGCGCTCATGGCCAGGGCATAGTCCTTAAGAATGTCCGTCATCTGCACAGTATCAAACCGGATGAAACCGCTGATCACCGCCACATCCGGCGGCGCCGCCACATCCAGTTCCAGGCTTGCCGGCTTGTCCAGGGCAGCTTCCCGGGATTCCACGGGATTGATGCAATAGGCTTTGATCCGGTCCAGTTGTGCATCCGTGATGCCGCCGGCCAGGACAATGAGTTTGGCGCTATGTACCGCCGGCTGTTCCCGCTGGGCCAAAATGGCGAAGCACTGAGCCGCCGAGTCCGCCCGCTGGTCATACTGGCCCGGCAGATACTCCATGGCAAACAGCTTTTCTCCCGGTGCGGGAATGAACTCTTCTTCATACAGCCGGTCCACAGGCGGCTCAGCCAGGATGCTGTTCAAACCGGCCTGATATTGTTCATCGGTCAGGCCGCTGATATCGTAGCGGTTGATAATCCTGACTGCCTGCAAACCCGGAATGGCCAGACTGGTCTTCAGGTCGCCGAATAAATTACGGGCTTCCACATCAAATCCCGGTTTTTTCTCTACATAAACCCGCCGTATAGAATGATTGCTCATTGCCATGCCTCCCGAATCGAAAATATGAACATTAATTCGTTTTCCGTGATTATTATTCATGTTTTACTCTGAAATTGTATCACAAAACGCCGCAAAAGTCAGGAGAAAATTAGAAAGATGCAGAACATCCCACGGTTTAGTTTGTGAGGATAAACGGGGAAACATGCTGCCATAACAATCGCGGCCATATAAATTTAGAGGCTGATCAAAAAAATTCTATCTACAAAAAAAGAGCCCGTTCAAAATCTGAACAGGCTCCCGTCTCCATCCCATTGCTCACGCTCATACGACAATAAGGCATCACTTGCTTCTTACTTTTTTTACGGCAGCGAATTGTGTGCATATCATCCGGGAGGATTGTTCCCTTGGGCCATGCTTGCCACCAAAGCGTCAATTTCCGCTTGTGAAAGCACCTTATCCGACATGCTGCGCACCCTCCTTGTAACTAAAGTAACGAACATCCCCAAATTCTTTATATCCCAGCCGCATTTCATTCAAAAGAAGAAATATTTCTATTGATTTTATAATAACTTGGACATGCTCTTTAGTCAATGGGTATTACGGGCTAAACCGCTCTGGTCCGAAAATCCGGACAAAATCGGCCACATCCATTTCATTGTAGGCCTTGCGCTGTTCCGAAGGCATAGTCCGGGGTGAGCAGGTGCGTTTCAGGTAATGATAATCGCTGTTATGAAGTCGGAGCCCCCGGTACCGGTCCCCTTCCAGGATCTTTTGCCAGGAAAGACGGCCGTTGAGTTCCTGGGCGCCGTTGCGGTATTCCACACCCTGTACGGTTGTCTTTAGGGCGCGATAAACCTTCTCTGACCGGTAGGCCATGGGATGAGCCAATATCAGGATTCCGCCCTGGCTTCTCACCTGAGCCGCTAACTCTTCCGGCGGGGTGGAGGACGTGTAGTCAAGGGGATGCGCTAAATTGAGGGCTAAAAAATGAACATATTCCTCCATGAAATACAGTTCACACTCGCAGCCGGGAACGACCCGCAGCGGCATCCTGTTTTCCAGGGCATACTGCCTGGCCCAGAGACCGGAAAGCGCTAAGTCGTGATCGGTAACAGCCACCGCATCCAGCCCCCGTTCAACCGATAATTGCAAGACGCAAACAATATCCTTCTTATCCCGTTCGGTCAGATCGGCGGGCCGGATTCCTTCATAGTAATAGCGATGCGCCAGGGGATGGGTGTGGAAGTCGGCACGCATTGACATCCCTCCTAATAGGCTGTTGTAAAAAACACCCAGCCTCGAAACAGGGTCTCTTTTCAACGCTCCCCTAAGATTTCCGTATCATGCACTACCACCGCCTGTCGGGGTATCAGGTCCAGGCTGAATCGGTGGACCAGGTCGGCGGCGGCGGCAGATTGATCCTGTTCCAGCAGGCCGGCTTTCCAGGCTAAGTAGCCAATAATGCGCTCAGCCCGGACGCCGGTTTGCTTGAGTGCCGCCAAAGATAAGGATTGCTGGCGCTTAGACAGGCGATGACCGTCAGGCGCGATCAATAAGGGTACATGAGTAAAAGCCGGCGGCTGCATGCCTAGCAGGCGGTACAAGAGCAGTTGGCGCGGCGTAGAGGTCAGGAGATCCTGACCTCGAACTACCTGGTTGATCCGCATCAGCCCGTCGTCCACCACCACTGCCAACTGATAGGCATGCACTCCGTCGGAACGGCGAATGACGAAATCGCCGCAAGCGGAGGGGAGATGCTGCCGGACCTCTCCGTACAGTCCGTCGGTAAATGTCAGGGTTTGATCGGGCACAGCCAGCCGTAACGCCGGCCGCCTGCCTGAACGTAATTTTTTCTGCCGCTGTTCCCGGCTGAAACAGCGGCAGGTCCCGGGATAAACCCATTCTGATTCGCCGGCATGAGGCGCCTCGGCAACATGCAGTTCAGCCCGGCTGCAGTAGCATTCGTAAACCAAACCCTGCTGGCCCAGACGCTCTACCGCTTCCTGGTATAACTGACGGCGTTCGGACTGACGGTAGGGGCCGTTAGGGCCTTCCCGGTCCGGCCCTTCGTCCCAGTCAAGTCCCAGCCACTGCAAATCCTCCATAATACCGGCGGCATATTCCGATCTGGACCGGCCCGGGTCCAGGTCTTCCAGCCGCAGCACCATAGACCCTCCCTGGCTGCGACTGGCCAGCCAGGCCAAAAGCGCCGTCCAGGCATTGCCCAGATGCATTTGTCCCGACGGGCTGGGGGCAAACCGACCGCGCATACTCTCACCTTTTTTCGCTCTTATTATACAGTATTCATTATATCTCATATTGCGCCGGTTACCAATCTTTATCGCCTATTCCACCTGGCATCTGTCCGCAATTGACAGATCCTGACGAAAAATATACTGTTCAAAGTTCTTTAATTTTACATGATTTTACCCGCCATATGTAGTATTATATGTAAATACATTAACCTACAGTTTTTCTTAGCAATGAGGAGGAATCAGTTATGAACAATATATTGTCCCGGCGAAGCATTCGCCGCTACCTTTCCCGGACAGTCGCCGAAACAGATATCCAGGAGCTCCTGCAGGCGGCCATGGCCGCTCCTTCAGCGGAAAACGGACAACCCTGGCATTTTATCGTCATTGATGATCGTCAGCTGTTAGACAGTATTCCCCGCATCCATCCTTATTCCCATATGTTGCGCGAAGCGCCGGTGGCTATTCTGGTATGCGGCGAAACGAATCAGGAACCTTCCAAAGAGTTCTGGGTGCAGGACTGTTCGGCTGCAACGGAAAACATCCTGTTAGCCGCCCACGCTAAAGGTCTGGGGTCGGTCTGGCTGGGCATCTACCCCCTGGAGGACAGGGTCATAGCCTTTAAGGAGAAGTTCAGCCTGCCCGACAAGATCATTCCGCTGGCTCTCCTGCCCATCGGCTACCCTGCCGAAGAAAAAGCCCCCGCTAACCGGTATGCGGCAGCCAGAGTCCACAAAAACACCTGGTAGCAGGGAACCGTTGAAAAAGGCCCATCTGCGTTGTCAGGTCTGCGGGAGCGCGCTGTTCAGAAAGTGTTCCTTTTCGGATTTGTGCTAATTGCGTACTCTGATTACCCGAAAAGAAACCTGCTTTCTTCCAGCTTTCACGATGCTGCGCATCTTTCCAGCATTGCCGTACCCTGCGAACGTGCTGTCGGCGCGCGCTTCCTCGACCTTCCTAGCATCCGGACCTTTTTGAACGGTCCCAGATTCGAGACCGCAGATGATTTTTAAAACGAATTTTATCCGGCACAGGACTCCTTGACTTTCGGGGCCTGTGCCGGCTGTTGTTTACCGCCCAAATAGGCTTCCACAACCCGCGGATTATGGATGATTTCTTCGGTTTTTCCATGGAGGATTATTTTCCCGGTTTCCATGACGTAGGCGTAATCGGCCACTTTTAGGGCCTGACGGACATTTTGCTCCACCAGCAGAATGGTAACGCCTTCCTGATTAATTTCCCGGATGATACGAAAAATGTCGGCTACCACCAAAGGCGCAAGACCCATGGATGGTTCATCCAGCAGCAGCAGTTTGGGGCGAGCCATAAGAGCCCGGCCGATGGCCAGCATCTGCTGCTGCCCGCCGGACAGGGTGCCCCCCGTCTGCTCCCGGCGCTCCCCCAGAATGGGGAACCGATCAAAGAGTCTGCGGATATCTGCCTGAATCTCATTGTCCCGGCGCTGACAGGCTCCGATCATCAGGTTTTCCAGCACCGTCATGCGGCCCAGAATCTGCCGTCCCTCCGGCACCAGGGATATTCCCCGGCTCACGGTCTGGTGAGCGGCCAGCCCCTTGATTTCCTGTCCGCAGAATGTGATCTGTCCTTCCGTGGCCTGCATCAGTCCGGTGATGGTTTTCATAGTGGTGGATTTCCCGGCGCCGTTGGCGCCAATCAAACTGACCACCGACCCGGCGGGTACTTCCAGATCAATGCCCTTTAAAGCGGTAATGTTGCCGTATTTGGCGACAATGCCTGATAATTTCAGCACGGTTAAGCTCCCTCCTGTCCCAGATAGGCTTCGATGACCGCCGGATGCTGCTGGATTTCCCGGGGCTGCCCTTCGGCGATTTTTTTGCCGAAATTCAGCACGACTAACCGGTCGCAAATATTCATCACCAGTTGCATGTCATGCTCAATCAGAATTACGGTTTTGCCCCTGGCCTGGATCTGTTTAATGAGATCGCTCAACTCAGCGGTCTCTTTTTCATTCATACCGGCCGTAGGTTCATCCAGAAGCAGCAAACTGGGACTGGTGGCCAAAGCCCGGGCAATCTCCAGCCGGCGCTGCTTGCCATAGGGCAATGAGCCGGCCGTTGTCGCAGCTACATCGGTCAGACCCATAAATTCAAGCAATTCATCCGCCTGTTGCCGCACTGCGGTTTCTTCCCGCCGCTGGGCGGATGTCCGCCACACACCCTGCCAAATGCCGGTCTGCAGACGGCAGTGAGCGCCAATCATCACATTTTCCCGGGCGGAAAGATGGCCGAACAAGCGGATATTCTGAAAGGTCCTGGCAATGCCCCGTTCGGTAACCTGATGAGGTTTCAGCCCTAACAGGGACTGTTCTTTAAATCGGATATCGCCTGATGAAGGTCCGATAACCCCGGTCATCAGGTTAAACAGAGTGGTCTTACCGGCGCCATTGGGTCCGATGACCCCTAAAACCTCCCCCGATTTTACCCGGAATGAAATCTGGCTTAAGGCTGCCAAGCCGCCAAAAGCCTTGCTAATATTTTGAAGTTGCATCATCCGGCCGCTCTCCTTCCCCATTTAGCCTGCCAAAACCTGATGGTTTCTTCCCCGATGAGCCCCTGGGGCCGAAAGGCCATCATACTCACCAAAATAACGCCGTAGATCATTTCCCGGTATTCGGCGGCAAAACGCAATACTTCCGGCAGCATGGTGACGATAAAGGCGCCGATCAGAGGCCCCCAGACCACGTCACTTCCGCCCAGTACGGCGAAAATCAGAATTTCCACCGCCCGGTGATAGGCAAAATCCTTCGGTCCGATATAGTAGGTAAGATGAGCTGCCAGCCCGCCGGCCACAGCGGCTACAAAGGCCCCCAGCAAAAAGGCCAGCAATTTGTAATACGTAATATTTATGCCGGTGATTTCAGCGGCAGTCTCGTCAGCCTTGATAGCTGCCATAGCCCGTCCGACCCGGGAATTGCGCAGTAGCAAGGCAAAAACAACTAACAGAACCAGTAGAAAGGCCAGCAATATAAGTACGGCCAGCATCCCGGCCTGTTGCAGCGAGAGTCCGGCCACCCGGCTGAAGCCCATTTGAGACAACTGCCTGCCGATCATGACGCTCAAAGCGGGAATGCCAGACAACCCTAAAGCGCCGTTAGTAATCTCCAGATTCAAAAAAATCACCCGCATGACTTCGCCGAAACCCAAAGTGGCAATGGCAAGATAAATGCCCTGCAGACGCAGCGTCGGCAGGCCGATTAACAGCGCCACCAGCACGGCGGCCGCTCCTCCCAGGGGTATGACCACATAAAGGGGCCAGCCGAGTTTTAAGGTCAACAGAGCCGCCGTATAAGCGCCGATGCCCATGAAGCCGGCATTGCCCAGAGACAGCTGGCCGGCTGCCAGAGTCAGATAGACGCTGATCCCTAAGATGGCATTGATCAGCATAAAGGTGATAATCTGCAGATAGTAAGGGTTTAACAAGTCCATGCTAACAGCGGCCCCCTTGCTGGGAGCTGCCGCCAAACAAGCCTTGGGGCCGCAGCACCAATAAGATAATGATCATGCCGAAGGCTACGGCGTCCCGGTAGGAAGACGAGCCGTAGGCCACGCTGAAGACCTCGGCAATGCCCAGGATCAGCCCGCCAAACATGGCGCCGGGGATATTCCCCAGACCGCCCAGGATCAAAACCGCCAGTCCTTTAAAGCCCATGGTAATGCCCATGGTGGGTTCCACCGCATTAAAAGCCAGCCCCACCAGCACCCCGGCCACGCCGCCAAGACCGGAAGCCAGAGCCACGGTCAGAACAATGATCCGGCCGGTGTTAATACCCAACAGACCGGCCGTCTCGGTGCTTTCTGCCGTAGCCCGGACTAACTGCCCGATACGGCTTCGCTGCAGCCAAAACTGCAAAATGAGCATCAGGCCAAAGGAAACCCCCAGGATCAGGATTTGAATCGGCGCTATTTTGATCAGACCCAGGTCGATCAGGCCGCCGCCAAACTGAATCGGAAAGGCCTGGGTCTGAGGCCCGAAAATACGCAGCGCCAGACTTTCCAGGAAGATGGAGACTCCGATGGTGCTAATGAGCGGAGCCAGATGGGATACTGCCCGGCGGCGAAGGGGGCGCAGCGCCGCCCGCTCCAGGATAATTCCGGCCAAAGCGCCGGCCGCCATCGCCCCGGCCATGGCCACGAAAATATTCAGCTGCCACTTGCTCACCAGTGTCAGCCCCACAAAGGCGCCGATCATAAAAATCTCGCCGTGGGCCATGTTGACAATCCCCAATACCCCGAAAACAAGCGTATACCCCAGGGCGATGAGGGCGTAAGTACTGCCGAGTGTCAATCCGTTTACGACTTGTTGTAAAAACATGCGCTCATCCCTCCTGTTCATTTCTATTTTTCTTGCTTTTAAATTTCTATCACCGAAGGCGGGATAACCCCCTCCCAAATCCTGCTCTTCAGTTACTTCAACTCGGTGAACTGGCCATCTTTCACAATGAGTACAGTGGCATCCATGACCGGGTTGCGCTTCTCATCAAACGAGAACTTGCCGGTAACGCCTGTAAAGTCTTTAATGGCAGCCAGGCTGTCCCGGAATTTTTGGCGGTCGGACATTGATCCCGATTTTTCCAGAGCCGAAGCAATGATGTATAAGGCATCGTAAGACTGAGCGGAAAATTGGTCAGGTACTTTGCCGTTATATTTAGCTTTAAATTTTTCTACGAAATTTTGAACACCGGCGTCCTCCTTACCGGCAAACCAGGGGCTGGCTACGATGGCGCCGTCAGCGGCTTTGCCGGCGATTTTGGCCAGCTGGGGCGAATTGAGTCCGTTGCTGCCGACAAAAGGAACATCGAGGCCCAATTCCCGCGCCTTTTTCAAAATCAGGGCCGCTTCCTGATACAATCCGGAGACCAGAACCGCATCGGGTTTTAAGGCGGCGATCTTGGTCAGTTGGGCTGAATAATCCGTGTCTTTATCAGCGAAGGTTTCGGTGGCCACAACCTCCAGGCCAAGCTCTCTGGCCGCCTTGTCAAGGCTTTTATAGCCGGATACCGCCCAGTCGTTATTATTGGAATACATAAGAGCTACCTTTTTCAGGTTATATTTCTGATGGGCTTTTTTCACCGCATGGGGAATGGCCAGAGATTCCGGTAAAGAATTGCGGAACACATATTCACCGATATCAGTAGCTCCTTCGGCAGTAATCGAAGTGCCGAAGATGACAACGCCCGCCTGATTGGCAATGGGGCCGGCGGCAAACAGTTCACCGCTCAGGGTGGGACCGACAATGCCCACTACGGTATCCTTGTTGACTAATTTATTGACTGCATTAATCGCTTCGTTTTTCTCCCCTTTGGAATCTTCAAAGACCAGGTCGATTTTCACTTTGCCCTGGGCGTTGATCTCATCCCGGGCCAGTTCCAGCCCCTGCCGGATGGCTTCGCCGTAAGCGGCGCCGCCGCCGGTCAGAAACGATACTACTCCGATTTTGGCCGTCTGATTTTGACTGTCCGCGGTCGTGGCACCGCCGCCGCAGCCGGCGACAAATAAAGCCGCAGCCATAACTATGGCAATGATTTGCATGGATTGACGCTTGCTGAACATAGTAACACTACCCTTCCATTTTATATTGGAGGTATTTCAATAGAAGTCCTCAACAGTGCTCACCGGTTATTTTAACCTGCTCTCCCGGCCATTCTCCCTTTCATTTCAGATAAACTAAACGCCCCTATCCCATGACATTTCATGGAATAGGGGCGTTTCTACGCGGTACCACCCTACTTTGGGCTCTTTCCGGTTAACGCCCGGCGCGCCGCAGCCTATGTACAAATATTTTGCATACAGTATACATTGCATTGTACATTCAGCTTTGGAGTTCATGGGTGAGATCAGCCAAGGCACCGCACCGGCTTGCACCAGCCACCGGCTCTCTGAAACGGTTATCCTTTGCCCTATTCCCAGTCATCACTTTTGGATATGAAATATAAAAAGCCCCCGGAAAGGATTCCTACACTAAGCAAGAAACCTTCCGCAGGGACTTTTATTCCCACGGTGTAAACGCGGCATCACCCGCGCCCTGCATCGCTTGGTCCAGACCTGTAAACAGCGGAACCCTAGATGCACTTTCTCATCACCATTTGTAACTTTGTATACATTATCCCAGGATCATTGTCGCTTGTCAAGGCTCGGATCAAAATTTATTTATATTGCCACTGACAAAATTTGTTTTCCAAATAATCCATCATGCCGAATATGAGCATCCCGATGCCGCTTAACACCACAATTCCCGAATACATCTCCAAATAATTCACCCGCAGCCAGGCGTCCATGATAAAATATCCCATGCCATGCTCGGTGCCGAAAGTTTCGGTGAAAAACAGCACCGATACGGCTGTGGCCATAGCAATGCGCAGGGATGTCAGAATTTTGGGCAGAGAGGCAGGGATGAGAATGTCCCGGCAAACGGCTCCAAAACCCGCTCCCAGAGAATATAGCGGGTAATAGGTCTCCCGGGGGATGCTTTTCACGCCGTCTCTGACGGCCACAATAACCTGAAAAATAATGATCAAAAAAATCATCAGGATCTTCGACGACTCTCCCAGGCCAAACAGCAGCATCATCACCGGCAGCAGGGCAATTTTGGGAATGGGATAGACAAGATAGATAAAGGGCGCCAAGATCCGGTCGCAGCAGGAAAAGTATCCCATGCCCAGACCAACGGGAATGCCGATGACCATGGACAGCAGAACCCCGCCAACGATGCGCCATAAGCTGTAAAAACCATGAATGGCGATCTTGTTGAAAAATATCTGCGATAAGTTATGGACTACCGCCAGGGGTGCCGGAATAATCGGCAGCACCAGCAGCATGGCGGCAGCCTGCCATAAAACCAGAATAGCCAGTATCGCCCAGAGATAACCGGCCCATGTTGCCTTTTGCATTATTTTGCCCCATTCCTTTTCATCTCTTTGATCTGCTGCCGCAATGCCAGGGTAAGCTCAAAGAAATCCTGCCGCCGGCGTACATCCTCGACGCCAAACAAAGGATTGTCAATGATCTGGCTGACCATGCCGGGAGAAGCAGACATGATCACGATCCTGCGGCCCAGATACACAGCCTCTTCCACCTGATGGGTCACCAGAATGGTAGAAATAGCATGTTCCCGCCATGTGTTTAAAAATACATGCTGGATTTCTTCCCGGGTCAAGGCATCCAGAGCGGAAAAGGGCTCGTCCATTAAAAGCAGGTCCGGCTTCAGCAGAAAAGAACGGGCCAAAGCGACCCGCTGCTGCTGTCCGCCGCTTAATTCGGCCGGATAGCGGTTCTCCAGCCCGGTCAGCCCCAGCTGTTCCAAAAGGGAAGTCAGGGTTTCGCCGGTAGCGGCGTTGATTTGATTTTTGATTTTCACACCCAGCAGAATGTTCTCATATACATTCTTCCAGGGCAGCAGCCCATAATTTTGCGGGATAAAACCAATCCTCTGCCGCTCGGGATTCACCGGCTGCCCATTGACGGTCACCGTCCCCGCAAAATCCCGGATAATTCCGGCCATGACTTTCAGCAGGCTTGATTTGCCGCAGCCGGAAGGGCCGATAATGACGCAAGTCTCACCGGCGGGAAGCTCCAGATTGATCTGCTGCAGGGCCTCATAGCATTCTCCCTGGGATTCATACGTAACAGTCAAGTCCTTGATCTGAATCATGTCCGTCTTACTTTACAAAACGGGTATCGGCCAATTCTTCATAGGTAAAGGCCTTGTTGATCAAATTCCGGCTGTGCAGCCATTGGACGACAGCCTCCACTTCCCGGGGACTGGCGGCAGTGGCTTTAGTATAGGAAGGCAGGACCAACGCTCCTTTTACCGACGGCGGGAAGCCGCCCTTTTCAATGACCAGGTCGATATAGCTGTCCATTGGCTCCTTGTTCAGGTAATCGATCGCCTTGTTGTAGGCCCGGTACATGGCCTTGATTTCCTGTTCCTTTGCCTTGACAGCCTTGCCGGTAAACAAGAGAACCCCGGGATTGACGCCTAACTGATCAGAGCTGCTTAAAAGTTTGCCGCCGTTTTTCATAGCAATGCTGCCCATAGGATCCGGCAGGGTAGCGGCGGTGATTTTACCGTTTTGCAGCATTTCCAGGCGGGTGGGGATTTGAGGAATCACGACTTTGTTGATATCCTCCGGGGTCAACCCCCCCTTGGCCAGGATTCGGTCGGTTACATATTCAATAATAGTATTTTTGGATACAGCCACATCCTGTCCTTTTAAATCCTGAATACTGCTGACAGCTTTGTCTTTATTGACCACCATTTTATAGCTCCCTTGGCTCATGGAGGTAATCACGGTATCAAAGCCGCCATTCTTGGCAAAGGCCTCAGCCAGCATATCTGAAATAGCGCCGTCCAGGTTGCCGCTTTGCAGGGCGCTGTCCCGGTCCACGGCGCTTTTAAAGGATTTTAGATTGACCGTCAGCCCCTCTTCTTTAAAGAATCCTTTTTCCTGAGCAATAATAAATGGGATAGAATCTACATCCGGCATCAGTCCAAGGGTAATCATCCCCAAATTCCCGGCTGTCTGGGCAGTATCTTCTCCTTTATTCACGGAGCATGCTCCCAATACAAAAACCATTGCCATAAGCACCAACAAACCAATATATTTCTTCATCAATATTATCCTCCGTTCCATACCATGCCGCGACTAGCCCAAGCTTGCAGGTAGTTTTATTCTACCCTTCGACTTTAAGTCGCCGGCCTCCTGCTGTCTGGCAATTTTTTTAAAAGATTCACTGGATAAACAGAAACCCTTTCAGCGGCGTGCTGCCGCCAAGATGAAATATCCAATTGGCAAACGTAAATTGTAGAAAAATAAGGATAGAATATCTTTCTTTGGAAGGAGATTTTTATCGTGTGGATAATGATAACAATATAGTACTAAAACCATTTTGACATTGAGTCATTTGCAGAAAGGGTGTCCCACATGAAAATAACCAGCATTCATCTCCGCTTAATGCTGCTGCTGTTGCCTTGCTTCCTTCTCTCTTTTGGTCTGTTAAGCGGCGTAAGTTACTACCTATCCTCACAGGCCCTTTCCCAGTCTCTGGACGAAACCGCCCAGGCAGTCGAAACCGACTATACCCGCCGTATTGAGTCCTATATCCATGAAGCCATTGTGCAGCAGCAGGCTTTCGCCATGCTGCCGGGGTTGCGCAACCCCTCAGACCGTCTGCAGCTGACTGCGACTCTGACTGACTGCAAAAACAATTCCCAGTATTTAGAAAGTTCCGTATTTATCGCTCAGGACGGGAATGCCGTTCGCTCGGACGGCAGTTCAGTCTATTTAGGTGACAGGGACTACTTCCGGAAAGTGATTGCCACCCAGAAACCGGTTGTATCAGAACTCCTGCTCTCTAAAACTACCGGCAAGCTGGCGTTTAATGTGGCTGTACCTGTGGTGAACAACGGCAATATAGCCGGGGTACTGACAGGCTCTTTTGCTATTGACAAGTTAAACGTCCTCATTAAAGATCTAAAATGGCTGAAGAGCGGGTATGGCCTGATTGCCAGCGCCAACGGCCTAGTCCTCGCCCACGCGCGGCAGCCGGATCTGGTCGGCAAACTGAATCTTACCGAAAAAATATCCGGTTCGGACGTAAATTTGCAACAAACCATGCAGGATGACCGCATGCTTCATATGTTCAAAACCAGTGCCGAAACCGGACAAATGGTTATGGGAGTCTATGACTTTAATGGCATACCCCGGATCGCCCAGATGTCGGCGGTTGATCTGCCCGGCGGCCAGCGCTGGATACTGGTGCTGACAGCGCCGGAAAGCGAAGCCAGACAGCCTCTTGTCGTCCTTACCCGCGGCATGATCGGCGTCATGCTGTTCTGTCTCCTTCTGACAGTTGGCGCTATTATTTTTATCAGCCGGCATATTGCCGCCCCGATCCGCCGGCTAAGGGATGAGACCCTTGAACTGACCAACGGAGACTTGCGCGAGAGGCCGCTGACCATCGCGACCCAGGACGAGATCGGTCAACTGGCTGCGGGAGTCGTCCATCTGCGCGGCAATTGGCGTGACGTCATCGGCCGGGTTCTCTCCGATGCTGGTCATGTAGCCGCCGCCAGCGAGGAGCTGACTGCCGGCGCCCAACAGTCGGCGAATGCCGCCAATCAGGTGGCGGGCTCCATTACAACCATTGCCCAGGGGGCTGCCTCTCAGGCCGAAGCCAGCAGCCGGATTGCCGCCGTTACTCAGGATCTGGCTGCCAAAACCCGCGAACTGGCGATGACGGCCGATACTATTGCCGGTCTCGCCCATTCCGCTTCTCAAGCCGCCGGTCAGGGTCAGCAGGCGATCAGTCAGGCAATTGGCCAAATGCGAACCATTGGCGACAATTCGGCCGTTATCAGCGCCGCTATGGACGAGCTCAATACCGGTTCCCGGGAAATCAACGAAATTGTGACCCTGATTGCCTCCATCGCCTCCCAGACCAATCTGCTGGCGCTAAACGCCGCCATTGAGGCCGCCCGGGCCGGTGAAAACGGCCGCGGCTTTGCCGTTGTGGCCGAAGAGGTCAGAAAGTTAGCAGAGCAATCCAGCGAAGCTGCCGATAAAATCAACCAGCTCATCGGTCAAAACCAGGTCAATATGGACCGGGCGACAACCGCCACCCAAACTGGCGTCGGCAGTATCCGCAGCGGGGTTGAACTGGTCGGCTCAGCCGGCGATACCTTTAGCGCCATCGCCGCTGACGTGTTAAATCTTTCCGCCCAAATCGACACCATATCCGCTTCCATTCAGCAAACCGTCACCGCCACTCAGTCCCTGGCCGTCGCCACCGGCGAAATTGATGCCTCGGCCAAAACCGCCACTGCCGAAGCTGAGACTGTATCGGCGGCTACAGAAGAGCAATCGGCTTCCATGGAGGAGATCGCCGCTTCCAGCCAAAATCTGGCGACCCTTGCCGCCAGCCTGCAATCCAGCGTTGCCCGCTTCCAGATGTAAGAAGAATATCTGGAAGGCCGGCGGCGTAAAGATAAAACAGGATGATGATCCCAATATAACAGTCTGCATCCCGATACCAAGAAAACCATACCGTTTAAATATCTTTAACCGCGTTTGTTCAGCGTCTGAAATTCCAAAACTCCTGGCTGCACTTGGCTGCGGCCAGGAGTTTTATTGTTTGAAGGTAATGCGATAAGCTTTCTGAGGGATGCGGGAAGCTTCGATCATTTTGCGGGCAACGCAGCGTTAAGAAAAAAAGGATATTCTGGACCAGGCCGACTTGATCTACCGGTACGACTGGGCTTGCGTGGACGCGCGCATTAAGAAAAAACCGGCTCCAGGCGGCTTAAACGATGAAGTGGTGGTAGAAAGACACAGGGCGTTGAACTGGCTTGTATGTTATATGGATCAGGAATGGGACTGCGTTGCCACCAATACGTAAGCAAGAGTGAACGTTCGAAACCGGTCAAAAACAGTCTGGCTTTAAATTGCCAGACTGTTTTTCATTAATTGCAGCGCCGCCTCCGGGTATGTATCGGCCAGCAATCCGGCGGCAGCCATGACATAGTTCCGGTCAATCAGAACCTGCCCGTTTCGAGGCAGTAAGGCGGCGCTGTTCTGCGGTGCATTGACGCCGGCCAGGATCGCCGTTCCTGCCGCCAGCCGTGTCAAGGCGCCGCCGGTGCCAATGATCCACTTCACGCCGGTAAGGTCTTTACCCCGGGCAATCGCCAGCCGTCCCACAGGACCATAGACATATTCGATATTGCCGGCATGACGGCTTACAGCTGTCCGTACCGCGGTTTCGGTTAGGTACCTGGCAAACTCCTGCTCAGCGGATGTCACCGGCACCGGGGTGCGCAAACTCTCCAACTGCTCCGGACGGCAGCTCAGCCTTTCGCATAATTTAGCAATATCGCACAAGGCCAATACATTGCCGGCATTGACATAAACCCCCAGGTCTCCCTCCACCGTTCGTTTCGCCAGGGGTTCGGGACTGACCAGCATGGAGTCGATTTCCGGATCTGCTTCGGCTACCGAATGCACATCGGTCGTTGCTCCCCCCACATCCAAAACCAGCAGATCGCCAATGGCCTCCCGCAGCAGCCGGGCCGCCCGCATGACCGCCCCGGGGGTGGGAATGATGCGGCCGCCGACCATTTGCCGGATCTTGTGCATTCCCGGCGCCTCGGTGATATGCTTTTCAAAAACGTCATGAATCACCTGCCGCGTCGGTTCAACATTCAACTGGTCAATCCGGGGATACACATTGTCAACCGCCGTTACCGCGCCGCCGGCATTGGCGAGAATGGAACAAACCTGCTGTCTGGCAGCACAATTGCCGGCATAAATGACGGGAATACTCCTGGCCAAACCGGCCAGGCATTTGGCGTTGTCAATGACTGTCTCCTTTTCGCCGTAATCTGTGCCGCCGGCTAACAGGATTATATTCGGGCGAATACGGGCAACCGTCGCCACGTCTTCCTCCGTCAATACCCCTCCCGTGACCCAGTGAATATTGGCGCCCGCCCCCAGCGCCGCCTCCCGCGCCGCTTTGACGGTCATATCGTAAACCAGGCCGTGCACCGTCATTTTCAAACCGCCGGCCGCACTGCTGGAAGCCACGATTTCCCGGTAAGCCACCGGAGCGCCCAATTGGCGTTCCAGTTCCAGAATAGCCTGACTGAGCCCAAGCGTCACATCCCCGTCCAGCACCGTGGTAGGCGCCTGCCCCTGGCCGGCCAGCGCCGGTGCTGCGGTATCAATACCGGTAATCGCGTTAACCAGGGTGGTCGTACTGCCAATTTCGGCAACCAGGATATCCACCTTTTTCATGGCTGCCCCTGCCTCAATTCTTTATACCGCTTCACCAGAAAACTGGCAACATGCAATCCCTTGGTGCCGCGGCCAAAGCCGGCGTCCAGTCCTTCGCCCCTGGCCAGTTCATTGGTAACCTGGGTGCCACCGCAAACAACAATTACTTTATCCCGGATGCCAATTTCCCGGCAATACTGATGCAGCCGCCGCATATTGATCCGGTGGATATCGGCATGAGAAATTACGGTGCTGACTAAAATGGCGTCGGCGCCAATCTCAACCGCCGCATCCGCCAGCTTGGCCACCGGCACCGATGTTCCTAAATAATTGCACTCAATGCCAAACTTCTCAATGCCGCCGTGTTTAATATCCAGGATTTCCTTAAGGCCAACCGAGTGTTCATCTTCGCCCACCGTAGCGGCGACAATTTTTATTTTATGCGCATTGACAAATTGCCGGATTTCGTCTTCTGTCAGTGTTTCCGCCACCGGCGGAATGACCAGTACTGCCGGGTCAATGGCAAAAGGAACCCGTCCTTTCAATTCCACCAACGTTCCTTCCGCCGGATGCAACACTTGCTTGTGGATGACCTCCACATCCAGCAGCCCCAGATTTTCGCCGATACTCAGCGCGGCAAATTCCGCCACTCGCTCGGCGGCCGGCAAAAACAGGGTCATGCACACTACACCGTCACCCTGCCACTGAACCTCCGGCCGCAGCAAGCCCTTTGCCCGCTCGGCGTCATGCTCAGCCAGGCGGCAGCGCACGTTATCCTGGGGATCCAGTTCGTCAATCCAGACAATTTTTCCCGGATGGCACAGGGTGCAGCCGTCAATGAGTTCACAAGCCCGGGTAATTCCCTCCGGCAGACGGTTCATCCCGAAATGATCACATACCGGCGCCAGATAATCCTCATCCCGCGGCACGATCGTACCGTCGCCAACGCCGCCGTTCAGCTGCCGGGCAATGCCATCTCCCATTCTTTCCGGATACATCCCGGAATCCACAAAAAAGCCCTGACTCACCGCAGCAAAATAGCCGCCGGCGGCAATAATTTCTTCCATAAACAAACAGGCCCGTTCCTTCAGCTCCCGCACCCTGACGCCAAGTTCCCCCTCGTAGTTCAGGCTGACCATGTCCTGCAGGCCGTCGAGTCCCAGCAGTGCCTGTTTAGCGGTATTGACCCCGTGGATATTGTTATAATGCCAGGGAACATTCCGTCCTTCATCCGGGGTAATAGTACTCTGAATATCGGCGCTGGTCAGGCGGGACAGCAGCATATTCAGAACATGGGTGACAGTTACTTCCCGGGTGCAGGACTCCATATACTTGGTATTCATTTGCGCCCGGAACCGGAACCCGTCAAATAATTGCCGCAGCGCCACCGCATACGGTAAATCCATCGTAACGCAAGGCGCCGGCGGCGCGGTCGGCGGCACGGTAGACAGGCAAATCCGGTCCCGCGGTATGCCGGCCATCACTGAATACTGGCAATTGACAGCATGCTGGACCATCAATTCCGGCATTACTTTCCAGGCTTCCCGCGCCGTGGCATTAGCGTTATGGGCGCCATCGATCTGAGCCATACCGGCTCCGGCCATGATCTTCTTAGCCACGGCAGCGTCGACAAAGGAACGGTACATATTTACGTTACGGTACAGCACATTATATTGAGGGTCCTGATGCGCCCCGTTCACGCCTTCTTCGGCCAACAGCACCGCCACTTCCGGGCCGGCCACGCCGCTGACGTACGAATGGAAATTAATCGGCCGGCCTACCTCATCTTCAATCAGATCAAGCGCCTTGCGGGTCGCCCGCAATTGCTTGCGGGTGATCGGCACCCCGCCCACTCCTTCGGGAGTGCCTTCGATCAAGCCGTCAAAGTGACTTTGCCCCGCCGTCCGGATCACCATGATATGGTCCGCGCCATGCCACGCCGCCATTCGCATCCGCCGGATATCGTCCTCAAACCGTCCGGAGGCGATTTCCGTGGTAATCACGCAGTCAGGCTGGGGATCAATATGATTAAAATATCTGGATGCAGGCAGCCCGCAGGACTGTTTTAAGGGTTCGGAAATCTGCCGGTAACGGAAAGGTCCGGCCTGGCCGTTTGTGCTGGGTATACGCCAGGTCCAGCCCTTGCGGCGCGGCCGGTACGATTCCAGGTCTCGCAGTATTTCCCCCAATACCAGCTTTTCGTCAGCTTTCAGCGTCATGATGCTCCCCCTTTTGCCAATAAGCGCGCAATTGGTCCCACCCCAGTCCCTGCCCAAGGCGCAGACCGGCTTCCCGGTAAGGGATTCCTGCCAGCTGGGACAGCCGCCACACCGCGTGGCCGGCGCCTTTGCCCAACAGTTCCTGCTCGACGCATTTGTCCACAATTTCTTTGGCTTCCATGCTGGAAAAACCCATGCGCAACAAAACCGAACGCTCCACAGAAGGCGAGGTATGGGTACGGGCCAGTTCCATCAAAGGCTCAACCACCTGCTCCGTCAAACGCCAAAATCGGTCTTTCAGCTGAGCATCCGATAATTCTGCCAGTTTCGTCCGCCGCTGGGAAAAATCATCCTGCCTTTGCATAAAACCCGGGAAATCTCTTCCCGGCCACCTCCTGTTACAAGTCTATTTTCACCGGCCGCTCAGGATCCCATGAACCAGCGCTTCAACCGCCGGGGCTGACGTATGGGTCTCCGCCGCCAAATATTCGATGTCGGCGCAGCCAGGCTTTTCCTTATCCAGTTTGGGCAGCACGCTGCACAGATACGAATGGCGCACCTTATCCAAGTCGACCTCCCGGGCGGCGATTTGTCCGGGATGCTCCGGAATAACAATCGCTTTACCCGGCACATTTTCAGTCGGATGGCCGCGCCGCACTTCAATCCCGTTCTCTTTGGCAAAGGTGAGCTGGGGCGACGGATGCTTGCCGGCGCCGGTATACTCCGTCTCCTGAACCACGATTACCTCATCCCGGCCCATCTGCTGCGCCAGGGCGAAAGCAGCCGCCAGCGATGTGTTGCCGGCCGGCCCTCTTTCCAGCCCTTCCAGGGAAGCCAGCATTTCGGTAATATAAAAGACCTCTCCCTGGGTGACAGTGACATAGCGGTCCATATAACGGAGGGGACGCGCGGCATTCCGGGGCACATCGGCCCGGTCGGGATTAATGGCAAACGGCATGCCAAACCCGGTATGGCCGGTGGTAAACGATTTGCGGTTGAAATCAGTGTCGCTGGCCATGTGCAAGCCGGACAGATCCACACTGGCCGCCACCACGGCGGTATTCACGCAGCCGGCCCGCCTGAGCCCCCGGGCCGTACCGGTGACATTGCCGCCGCCGGCATGGGTAATCACCACCGCATCCGGCTGCCTTCCGGCAAGCTGCCGGGTCTGCGCCGCCACTTCCAAACCCAGTGTTTCAATCCCGGCGATACTAAAAGGAGTGTACAATGATGCATTGAAGAAGCCGGTTTCCTCCAGCACCAGAAGAAAGGTGTAAAACAATTCCGGCCCGACTGTCAGCTGCAAAACTTCAGCGCCATAAGCCTCGCAAGCCCGGCCCTTTTCCATAATCTCCGGCTGGCCGAGTCCCCGGCTGTCAAACGTCTCCTGTACGATAATGCTTTTGAGTCCGCGTATGGCGGCCTGAGAAGCGATCGCCGCCCCAAAGTTGCCGCTGGTCGCGGCCACGACTCCGGGATAGCCGTGTTTTTGCGCATGATACACCGACACCGAAGCCCGCCGCGCTTTAAAACTGCCGGAAGGATTCGCGGCCTCGTCTTTTACGAAAATGCGAGCGCCTTTACCGGGGCCGGCCAGATGACGCGCCAAAGCCGTAAAGTTTTTCAGTTCCAGCAGCGGTGTGGACCCAACCCCGGTTTGCCGCTGAATGCGGATCATCTCGTCTATATCATAAGCCGCCTGCTGCATCATGCGTTCGTAGTCAAAAGCCAGTCCGCCGCTTTCGAAGCCGGCATAATCAATATTAGTGGCCTGCCTGATAATCTCCGGCTTGCGGGCCATCACCGCCTGGTAGCTGTTGTCACGCATCCCGTTTCCCCTCCAGTATAGTCCGCACTCCCCCGCCAATCGTCATTAATTCCGGTTGCGGCACACCATAATCCACTGCGTAGCGGGGGTTAACGGCAACTAAATTTCCCTGCAGCTTTCGTCCGGCAAGCGTACGGATCGTCACGGCCATGCCCATAGCCGCCTGTTCCTCCAGCAAAAAGCCCTTGGCCTTCATCTCCAGGGGAACCATTCCCGTCTCTGCCGGTACTTGCGGCGCACGTTCGCCGGCCGGCAAAATAACCGTATGAATCTGCACCCAGTCTCCCTGTTTTGCATAAAGCATGTTCACCGCCCCCATTCTCTCACCATTTTCAGCGTATTTCCCCTGTTGCCCGATTCTCCAATATCCTTCGGCTATCTGGTTTTATCGAAGGTTTTTTGCTGCAGGGCCAGTTTCCGTTTCGGAGCAACCGCCATATAGTAATACACCATAATAAGAATAGTAAAAGGAACGCTCGCGTAAATCGCGATCCGTTGACTTTCATCAAACCACAGGCCAATGATGATGGCCAGATTCAGAAAAAAACCCAGTGCCGGCACCAACGGGAAAAACGGCACACGATATTTTAAATCCGACTTTTTTCCCTGATTGGCAACAAATTGCCTTCTAAAGCAATACTGGGAAGCGCAGATGCCCATCCAGCCAAGCACTCCCGCCAAACCGCAAATGGAGATCAGCCAGAGATAGACGCTGTCAGCGGCATAGACGCTGCATAGGAGCGAAGCGCCGGCAACGACCATCGTGAGGATTAACGCGTTCATCGGGACCTTGTGGCGGTTTAATTGTCCGAAAACCGGCGGCGCCATGCCGTCTTTAGACATGGCCCACAGGATGCGGGTGGCGCTGTACGCCCAGGAATTGCCGCAGGACAGAGCCGAAGTGACAACCACCAGCGTCATAATAGTATAGGCGCCGGGAATGCCGGCGTATTGGAACACATCGGCAAAAATGCTTTCTTTGACCCCGGCTTCCCGCCAGGGTACAATGGCGGCAACAACAATCATGGACAAAACGTAAAACAGCAGCGTCCGGAAAGCAGTCGCATTCACAGCCTTAGGGATGGTCTTTTCCGGAGTTTCACTTTCGCCGGCGGCAATGCCGATAATCTCCGTGCCGTTAAAGGCGAACGCCACCGTCAGCATCGAAACCAAAACCGCCAGCATACCGTTCGGGAACAAGCCGTCGGCAAAGAAATTGCTGAAGCCGATGGCGGCATGGCCGCCGACCGTGCCCGCCATCGCCAAGCCGCCCACAACGATGCAGGCGATTATGGCCCCCACTTTAATACTGGCAAACCAAAATTCCGACTCGCCAAAGGCTGAAACATGCAATGAATTCAAGCCGAATAAAACCAGTCCGAAAACAAGCACCCAGACCCATTCGGAAACTTGCGTCAAGCTTTGCAGCAGCATGCCGGCAGCCACCAGATCAATGCCAATAGTAGTCGCCCCGTTCAGCCAAAAGAACCAGCCCAGAATATAGCCGACCACAGGAGAAATAAAGGTGCTGGCATAGGTCTGAAAAGAACCGGAAACAGGCATTGCCACCGCCAGTTCACCCAGACAAAGCATGACCATGTACATAATAAAACCGCCGATGGCATAGGCCAGAACGGCCCCGCCGGGCCCGGCCTGATGGATCGTTGAGCCCGACGCCAAAAACAGTCCTGTGCCGATTACACCGCCTAAAGTAATCATGAACAGATGCCTGCTCTTCATGCCCCGGTTCAAGCCTGACTGCTGAGATACCGCATTGCTGATCTTTTTATCAAAACTATCACTGGCCACTATCGATTCCCCCTTGCTTTATCGGATCAAATGGTCAGACACCTTTTCTTCCCGTCAGCGATTAACTGCCGTACGTCCCCCATCAGCGCGGTGATAACCGGCAGATCCGGCATGGTCAGCAGGCCGGCCCGGGCATTGATGACCCGGGGAATCATATTTACCGCCGCAGCCATGGTGCCGATTCCGCCCGGAATTTCCTGCTCATCGGAAAATTTGATGCTGGGAGTGCCTTCAATCGAAATATAGTCCCCGGTCTTGACCCCTTCCAGTTCCGGGTGAATTTGCTGCGGATGCTCTAAAGTAATAATTTCCACACCATCCTTATAGCCGCGGGCAATGTGCCGGCAGCCGGCCACCATGCCCGGCTGCACTTTCACATGGGGTGTTTCCCGGTATACGGTGGTCATGATGGGCTCGCGGGTCTCCGCGATATGGTCCAGTTCCCAGCCCAGCGACTTGGCGATCAGGTAGGCCGACTGCCGAAACCCAATATGGCCGACAATGGTTCCATCGCTCAGGCCTTTATTAAATTCTTCTACCGTCGTGCCGACACCCTGGGTTTTCATCACAGTCGGCCCAAACGGGGAAAGATCATTGATTCGGGCGGCCCATATCTTATTCACTGCCTGGCAGGCGCCTGTCAGGGTTAAGATCAGTGTATCCAGCACGAATCCCGGGTTAACGCCGGTGCCAAGAATGGTAACCTGATGTTTTTTAGCCAAATTGTCCATGTGTTCGGCCAAGTCCGGTGTTTCAGCCCATGGCGCGGACATTTCCTCGGCAATGGTAATCACATTCTTGCCGGATTCGACAATCAGAGAAATCTCCGGAAACACATCCTTAGTAAAAGACTGGGTGGCATGCAGCACAATATCGGCCGCCGTATGATTCAGCACTTCCCGCGGCTTATTCGAGACAATGACCCCGATCTGCCGCCCGATACCCAAAACCTCGCCCAGGTCCTTGCCGATCTTTGCCGGGTTTTGCCCGATTGCCCCGACAATTTCAATGCCTTTTTTGTTCAGCAGTATGTCTTTGGCCATACCGCCCCCCATAGCCCCTAACCCCCAAAAAATCACTTTTATATTTTCCACCGATGATCCCCCCTTGTTTGAATTGAATTAAAACCTTGTAAATTGACCAAATGCCCCTATGGTCCAGTTGCCTAAATACAATTGCAATAAGTATGCCAAAAAAATCCATGCTAAAATTCAGGGTTCGCGCTTACTGATCACGCATACTTTCTTGCGGTGCCGCCAAAATTTTTGCATTGATTAAAATATTTAGTGTATTTAGGATCCTTTAGTATCGCTCTTCGCAGGATGAAGCAAAGCTCTCCCTGTATACACACGGGATACATAGGGTGAAATCATAGCATGGACCAACGCGCCATATTGCATATAAAAACATACTTTACTGCCGACAACAATTTCAGTGGCCGCGTCACTGACGTCGAGAATCAGATGATCGCTGCTGCCGCCCAGAATATCGATGCCCGGACAAGCAGGCGTCAAACCGGTTAGTTCGACATCTTGCCGGCCAATCGCCGCAATTGCCCGCTTACGGGTGCCCCTGTCCACAAATACCGGCGTCTGGCCAAAAGCGTCCTGGGCGATTTCTCCCAGCGGTACTGATGGCTTTTCCTGCACCTCAACAACCTCAGCGCACAGATTTAAAGCGTTTTGATACGCTCCCGGAATGGCGTTTCGCCGCAGAGATTCCCGCCCGAGTAAAATGCCTTCGCCAATCCGCAGCTGTGTAATTCCTGCGGGCAAGGCACCGGCCATCAGCAAGCCAAGATTAGCGGAACTGCCCCCGGAAACCACCGGCAAGGTCACAGCAAACGCATCCCGGATTTGCCGGTTTAACGCAACGAGATTGCTGAGAATCTCCGGCGTAGGAATTAAGCCTCCATAGCAGGCAAAATTTGCCCCCAGTCCTTGCAGCCTTATTCCCTGCAATGTCATGCAGCGCTGCACTAACGGCAAAATCTTTTGCGGCATAACCCCCTCCCGCAAATCTCCCATATCCACCATCAGGATCACGTCATGGGCAACCCCGGCCTTGCCGGCAGCCTGATTCAACTGACTGAGAGTCGAGAACTCGGAAACCAGGCTGCAATTGGCGACCCGCACCACTTCATCCGCTTCGCTGGGCATCGGGATCCGCAGCAGCATCAGCGGGACATTGACGCCGGCTTCGCGCAGCCGGCGCAGATTTTGGACCCGGGCATCCCCCAGCATCGCCACTCCGCCGTCTAACATAGCCTGTGCAATCGCCACATCCGCGCAAACGCCTTTCGTTACGCCAACTACCTCGATACTGCGGGCACGGCACATGTCAACAATTAAACGGGTATTGGCAGCCACCCGGTCAAGCTGAATTTCGACAAAAGGATAGCCCATAGCAAAACCTCCATTGATTTCACCTCGAAGCCTGAAACTATTTCACAGAGTTTCAGGCCCCAAGGTAGACTAACCGTTAACATTACCGGTAATGTTAACGGTTAGGTATGCAAGATCAATGCCAGTTCCAGCCATGGGCCGGTTATTTTAATTTGTACTTTTTCAGCTTGTATTGGAGTACCTGCCGGGTCAGCCCTAACCGTTCGGCAGCTTTGGTAATATTATCGCCCGCCACCGCCAGAGCGGCGGCAATCAATTTCTTTTCCATTGCCTCCCGCTGGTCGGTCAAAGGTCTGTCAAACGACATGAGCTCCTGCCGTAAATTTTCCCGCTTCAATTGCAACGCGTCCACCAGATTGGCGCGGAATGCCATTGGCAAGTGATGAAATTGGATTTCAGCCTCATCATCGATCAAATTCATTGCCCCCTCGATGGCGTGCTGCAGTTCCCGGACATTGCCCGGCCAGGCATACCGCCGGAAAACATCCTTCACTTCCGCAGCTATGCCTTGTACCCTGATGCCTAACAGCGGGTTATACTTGCCAATAAAAGCGGCAGTGTAAGCAGCGATATCTTCTTTACGGTCCCGCAAAGGGGGAGTGTTGATGGTCATAACGCCCAGGCGGTAAAATAAATCCTCCCGCAGCCGCTTTTCCTGTATAGCCTCCGCAGGCTCCATATTCATTGTGCCAATAACCCTTACATTGATTGGCACTTCATTGACTCCGCCGACCCTCCGCAGAGAATTTTCCTGAAGCACTCTGAGCAGCTTGGCCTGCAAATTCAAATTCATTGAATTGAGTTCATCCAGCAATAAAGTACCGCCGCTGGCCTGTTCAAAAAGGCCTGGACGATCAACGGCGCCGGTAAAAGCTCCTTTTGTTGTGCCGAATAACAGTCCTTCCAGCAGTTGTTCCGGCAGGGCGGCGCAATTAATGGCGACAAACGGCTGATTTTTACGCGGACTGAGATTATGGATGCTTTGGGCAAACAATTCCTTGCCCGTGCCTGTCTCGCCATAAATCAGGATATTGGACGCCGTACGGGCAGCCCGCACAGCATAAGACAGAGCCGTCTTCATCGCCGCAGATTCCCCTAATATATCAGTGATAACATAGCGTGTGTTCGGATGATGACCGTTGCTCACCGTTCCTTTTTTACAGTGAAACAATTTTTCTTGCAGATTCATAACCGTTTCCGCCAATTCTTGAATGAAAGTAATATCTTTAGCGATTTCCAGGGCGCCGAACACTCGTCCGCCAATCTGCAAGGGCGTGGTGCTGTTTACGGTAACCACCTGCTGACCATGAGCGTTAATGTATGTTTGCTGGCGATTGTTTAAAGCCCGGCCGGTTCGCAGCGCCGTAAAAAGGGTGCTGGTGTCTTCCGTGAGATGCGGCATTGCGCTCAGAAGATTCTTGTCCAGCATCTCGTCGGCATTGCAGCATTCCAGTTTAGACATAGTTGCATTATACACAACCGTCTCGCCGCATTGGTTAATTACGTGAATACCGACATCCAAATGCTCCAAAATTGTTTCGTACAATAGAATTTTTTGCTGGTTTTCCATCAGTCTGTCCTGCAATGCATTCCGTTTAACCCCATCTTCCCGGTTATGCCTTCCATTTCTTGTACGCACCATTTTGGGGTTGCTCCTTACATTTTTTTACGTTAAGGTTTTTGCGTTTTATTTTTCGCCTTGTTAAAAATAATCCCCTGCAATTTATTTAGTATTTATAGCATTGCAAAAAGCATACCAATAAAAATATAGCCAATTTTCTGTATTCTTTTATGGCAAGACACAAAAAAATGCGATATC
>NZ_AFGF01000064.1 GCF_000219125.1 Acetonema longum DSM 6540 | reverse complement strand
ATTTTTGTCCGCTGCTCCGCTGTTTGTTTTTCGCTTTAAAACAATGGGTCAAAAGATGATCGTCACCAGCGCCCCCAAAGGTCATTTCCCTCGGTGTCACCCTTTGTTAGATCGATTTTCAGACTTTATACCATCCTCAATGAATCTGTTTCTTTCTGCTTCTGAAAACTGTTTTGAGCCTATAAAGCAGTCATTTAAATAAATCAGTTCAAATACAGTGGTTTCATAATCATCTGTCAAATATTTTAGAGCGTAATAGCCATTAATGATTAAATCATCTTTAGAATCCAGAACATCGACGATATCTACTCTTTGGGCTAATTCTTTGATAGTCTGTTCTTTGGTTTTCTGATTGGTTAAAAGTTCCGCAATTAAATCGCTTAAAATTCTTCTAAGACTGGCTTTATCCATCTTACACCCCGGACTATTTCATTTTATTTATTACTTGGCCAGAAGCTATTCTTACTGCGTCAAAATCCCTGTGAACCACATTCCCAACAGCATCAGTTACTTCATGTATAATAAACTTGACACCTTGAGAATCAGAATACTGAACTATTCTTTGAGTTCCACCAGTTAGTTCCCCATGCCAAGTTGCCGGCTTACTACTCGTGACAGTTTGAGCAAGTCCAGAAAATCCGCTTCCTCCATTTGCTTCTGCGGCACCGACTTTGTTTAAAACATCCGGTTTTACATATACTTTATTTCCATATATCTGTGCATCTTTCAATAGGTCAGCGGTGGTTTCAAGAGTTTTCGTTCCACTGGATGCTACAGTC
>NZ_AFGF01000063.1 GCF_000219125.1 Acetonema longum DSM 6540 | reverse complement strand
CCCTTTGAGTCTTTTTCACGTCACTTTTGCGTCCTGGCAGATTGCGCATATGATGAGCATTGACCACCATCAGACTTTGGCAATCCGGGTAATGTTCTTCAATGGCTTCATATACAGGGCGCCAATAGACGCCGGTGCTTTCCATGGCGACATGATAACATTGGTGCCGTTTGAGCCATTGAATGAATTTCTCCAAATCAGCGGGCAAAGTGTGAAACTCCGCATGAATCTCTTGGGGATGGTCCGTAACTCCTTTTAAAATACAAACCTGCAGGCTATCCCGATGGACATCCACACCACAGCAACAGTCTAAAAGGGCTTGCATGGGCCTCACTCCTAGTCAATGAATCAGTGGCAGGAGTAGATTGCCTGAAAAAAGAAGTTTATTGTCCGCTGTCTAGCAGCATTTCTCTGTACTCAAAAGGCAATCCAATCATGTTCTGATAGCGGAGTTTCCCTCCAAACCGTCCCTCGATTTTTTCCTGCCACTTCCAGTCTGCCCGTATTGCCCTTGTTTTCATGCTTTCTTCTGTGTCTTGGATTGTCATGGATGTTCTTTTGTTATGCTCGCGCAATCACACTTTGACTAATCCCCGTCAATCTGGCAATCCGTCTCGTCAATATCCCTGTTATATTTTTAATTGGCCGATCAACCTCTTTCCGCTTTTCTTTTGCTGTCGAATTCTTCGGGGTACGCTTATCTCCTCTACTTTTAAGGATATCATTTTACCAGCTATTCGGCAAGAGAACCGTCCCCGTGAGTCCGCCGTGAGTCTTACAAACAGCACCCCGTTCCACTGCATCTATTCGCTTCCGTCTAAACAAATAGCGAAGCAACGAACGTATTTTGTCCGCTGCTCCGCTGTTTGTTTTCGCTTTAAAAATAACGTGTCAAAAGGCGATCGTCCCCGGTGTCACCCTTTCGTCCCCGCGCTTCCTTAAAGTTTTCGTCCCACGCTTCCCACAAACGAAATATGCGTGTTACCTAATTACCTTATTACCTTTATCTCGATCGCTCAGGCTCTTTTTGAACCTTATTGCAACATCTTCTAGCCACTCAACCGGTTTTCTCCCAACTGCAGGAAAATAGATTTCAGCGTAAGTCTGAATAAATTTGTTTTTTTCCTCCTCAGTTAGATTGCTTTCTAAAAAACTATTTGTAATGTCCATTATTGTCTGAATCCAATCCTTATCAACAGATTCAATATAATCTTCTAAAGCTTCTTCTGGCGAAGTAATATCTTGATGAAAGGTCCCGCCAAGAAAATTTTTTAGCTCTTTCCACTCGGGGGTCATCCGCATCCTCCTATCTAGTTGTGTAAGCAGTCAAAATATCGTATCCGCCATTCCCGTTACTTTTAAGGATAATTTTTGCATTAGTCATATTCTCAATATTGGTTGAACCTCGTGTAACTCCCCGCCCGATAACGGTAGTACCTTGGTATGACAATGGCAAATTTCCTTTTGCGCCATTGGCCAGCCAATTGTTGATTTCAGCCTGCTTCTTCGGGTCTGTTAGAACGGAATTCACAACATTATTGGCCGAAAGGTCGTCAGTAAATGTTGATGCACCCGTTATCTTCGGGTTAGCATTCAGTCTATTAAGCAATTCTTGGTCTGACAAACCCACATGCTTATCAAATACATGTTGGCCTTTACCAACCGCCTCTGAAACTCCATTAGATGATGTTTTAAAATCAGGTTTAATTTTTTCAGTGTTTATCGTCCCCTGAACTGCATCTGCTGTTTTGCCTGCCGCTTTAGCCGCATCTCCTGTTGTGTCTGCTAGTTTGGCCGCATCTGCTAAATCATCTGCCTTTGTAGCTATCTTGGATACTCTCACCACCGCTTTTTCACCTTTGGTGATGAAACTAATTAC
>NZ_AFGF01000062.1 GCF_000219125.1 Acetonema longum DSM 6540 | reverse complement strand
CTAATTAGTTTCATCACCAAAGGTGAAAAAGCGGTGGTGAGAGTATCCAAGATAGCTACAAAGGCAGATGATTTAGCAGATGCGGCCAAACTAGCAGACACAACAGGAGATGCGGCTAAAGCGGCAGGCAAAACAGCAGATGCAGTTCAGGGGGCGGCTTCTGGGCGAAAATATGTACCTAATCCTAAACATGATACTCCTGGTCGCGATATAAGTCCTAATCCCTTTGGTAATAATACAACTGCAGGACAGAAATCTTTAGAAACAGCCTACTCTTCATCTGGAAATAAACAGTTGTACAATGTGCATGATGGTAAATTAGTTAAATTTCAGCCCGATAATGCTGGGGGATTCCATCCTTACGAAGTTATCAATCCTGCGGCAGAAGTTCCAACAGATGTTTTAAGACAGATGAAAAATGATGGGTTAATCTCTAATGCTCAGTATAATAAATGGATTAAGAATAAATAGCTGTTAGAGACGTTAGCACGATAGGATGACAGTTTTAAACTATCATCCTATCGTAGTAACTCTGTTCCATGGAGGAATTAAAGTGAATATGTTCGGTAATATGAAAAAATTTGCTATCGAATATCAGTTTTTACCCAGTCCGTATGAGGAGGAAGAAGTTTTACAAAACTCGTGGGGAATTTTCAGGCTATGGGTAGCAGGATATGACATCTGCGAGTACACAATCAATGATGATAAAAAGCCTTATGAATGGAATTTGATACATATTGTAGAATGGTTGTGTAACAACTTAGAATTTATTTTGGGGTATGATCCTTTCCCATTGCCTGTACAAGGTGACAATATATTAGAATTAATTCAGGAAAGCGATAAATTTGAATCTGAAGAAGATGATGAGTTGTATTTGTGGTACCAAGCTAAAAATTCGTGGCTCTTTAGGCATTCGTGGTTTTCGAGTAGAGCTGGGTCAATGCTTGCAAGTGTCTATTTTAGGCGGAATCGCAATTATATTGAGGTGGCTTGGAATAATAACTTTTTTGAGGATAAACAAATATTTTTTACAAATCCTAAAGGGAGCTATGCTGTTCCTAAAGCAGACTTTAAGAAGACAATATTTGATTTCTTAGATAATATACTGAGTAATTTGGAGACTAAATTAGGTAGAGATGCAAAAATAGGTGACCAGTCCATAACTGGATTGCAGAAAAAGGTCAGCATGCTAAAATAGGGTGACGCTGGGATGTTTGAAACCCAGGGGGAAGCGCGGGGATGGAAATTTTTCTCCCCATCTGGCCACCACCCTCCAAGCCGGCAGCGACAGCCTGATGATCGCCCAACGTAAAACCGGTTCCAACGCCTTCTAAACTAACTAAACCCGTATGAAGAATGAAAG
>NZ_AFGF01000061.1 GCF_000219125.1 Acetonema longum DSM 6540 | reverse complement strand
ACTGTCCCCGCGAGTCTCCAAACAAACATCGGAGCAACGAACTTATTTTGTCCGTTGCTCCGATGTTTGTTTGTCGCTTTAAGATAAGGTGTCCAAAGGTGATCGTCCCCGGTGTCAACTCTAAATCGGATAAACTTTTCTTTCATTGGTGGGAGTTGCCAGACCAAGTATCCTTGTCATCCAATCTTTTGAGCCCCTCTTTCTAGAGGATCAAAGTCATCTGGCCATTCTGTACTATCGTCATAGAACGCACCCTTCAAATTTGCTTCCGAAAGACGATTGCATCTCATAATTGCTCCCTGTAGTTTAGCTCTCTGAAAGTTCGCATTCCATACGTCCGCTCCAGTCAAATCCGCATTCAGGAGATTAGCATCTCTTAAATCAGTACCATTAAGCTTTGAATGAATTAAATTAGCAAACATTAAATTGGCACCACAGGCATAAGCAACCATAAGTTCGGCTTCGGTTAAATTAGTATAACTCAGATCTGCTCCCTCTAATTCTGCAGAACGTAAATCTGCTTTTATTAGGCTCGCACCTCGTAAGTTAGCCTTAGACAACAATGCTCTATGTAAGTTCATGTTGTTTAAGTTAGCTTTTTCTAATGTATCCAAATTTATCTCGATTGGATGATTTGCATTACTTTTGATTATAATCATAATTCACTCGCTGTTTCTTCACTTATTTCCCCAATCAAGAGGATCAATCTCTAACTCACCCCAGTTAATTATCCTATCTGTTTTTCCACCGCTCCAAGATGTTTGAAGTGGTTCTTGTCCAAAGATTCTACCAGCAATATAGCGGTGATTACCGTCTACAATTATTCCGTTGTCAACCCGAATCGGAGGCGCTACCTCTCCGCCTTCAAGTCTAATAACATATCTTTGAATAGCCGGCAAACTAACACTACCTTGCTGTGTCTTCAAAGAGGCATCTTTCATGGCCTCTCTAATAACATCTTCTGTAACAGTTATAGGCCTCTTTGTACCCGTCCTTTTAA
>NZ_AFGF01000060.1 GCF_000219125.1 Acetonema longum DSM 6540 | reverse complement strand
TAAAACTTACCTGACATACTCGTCACAGTAGCGAGAAAACTAGTATGTAAATGACTATATGTGGAAGATCATCCAGTTTTGCAATGAATGTTAGGATTTTTTTAGGTGTGTTATAAACGGCGTCGCGAGGTAACGGGACAATGAAGACTCTGTTTGGAAAAAATTTAAAAGCGTTAAAGCAACTTCTTGTGTTTCGTCCGCCGGACGGTTCTTCTCCATTCGTCCTGCCAGAAGCTGAACATAAGGAAGATTCTGCAGGGAAAGCGGCCAAGGACTTTGACAGAGCGACTGCGCAGCACACTGCAATGCTGCAATATGCACGGCGGGTCACTGCCGCTTTAGAGAAGGTGCAAACCATCCTTAAGGGGTCATGCCGGGCCAAGGAACTGGCAATCCTAAAGCTAGAGCTGGAGGCCCTGGAAGAACAAAAAAAAGAGCTGTCGCCGCTGGTCAAGACCTATAGCCTGGAGAACAATCCTCTGGACGAACACATCAGCACCAGTCTGGAAGTAAACAGGATGGCGCTGCAGCGGATCTATAATCTGCCTGACAATAAAGACCTGATTTTGCGTAGTATTGTTATTCCTGCCACGCCGCCGGTTACGGCCAATCTGGCATTTATCGACGGGTTGGTGAATAATCAGACCATCAGTCTGAGTGTGCTGCAGCCCCTGATGCTGCTGGGAAAAGAAGAAAGGGAACTATACCGGGATAATCTGATACAGCAGTTGGTCACAAAGTACCTGCCCAGCAATCAGGTTAAGCTGGCTCAGACCATGCGGGACGTGACTGACAGCCTAAACCTGGGGGATACCGTTATTTTCTTTGACGGAGTGGCGGAAGCGGTTCTGGTGGAGACCAAAGGACAGGAACATCGGGGTGTGGACCGTCCGGCTACCGAGCAAACCGTACGCGGCAGTCAGAGCGCTTTTAGCGATACTCTTCGGGTCAATACAGGACTGGTCCGGTCTATTCTGCGCAGCAGCAACCTGACCACCGAGCTGTTTACCCTGGGCGTCCGCAGCAATACGCCCTGCGCTTTAATGTATTTAAAATCCGTGATTAATCCCCTGTTGGTAAAAGAGATGAAGCGCCGGCTGGACGGTATTAACGTGGACACCGTTTCGGATGCCGGTGCTTTGCAGAGCTTACTGGGGGATCACCCCATAGTGCCCTACCCTCAGTCCCTGTCCACCGAACGGCCGGACCGGGTTGCCGCCGCTCTGGCGGAAGGACGGCTGGCGCTTCTGCTTGACGGATCCTCTTTTGCCATTGTCGCTCCGATCAGCCTGTTCAGCTTGTTTCATGCCGCCGAAGACTTTGCGTTCTCCTGGATTGCCGGCAGTTTTGCCCGTATGCTGCGGCTGTTAGGGGCACTTTTGACGGTAAGCCTGCCGGCGCTGTATATTGCTATTGTCTATTATCATCAGGAGGCGCTTCCCACTGATATGATTCTGGCTATCGGCGCCGCCAGGGAGCGAGTGCCCATCCCATCCTTCGTGGAAATTCTGATGATGGAATTTGCCTTCGAACTCTTACGGGAAGGGGGTGTCCGGATCCCTGGCATGCTGGGCTCCACCATTGGCATTGTCGGGGCCATTATCCTGGGACAGGCCGCTGTAACAGCCAGTATTGTCAGCCCTATTACCGTGGTGATTATCGCCGTTACCGGCTTGGCTTCCTTTACCATCCCGGATTACAGTCTGGCTACTGCCATCCGTCTCACCCGGTTTATTTTTGAAGTGCTGGCCGCCCTGCTGGGACTGGTGGGGGTAGCCGGCGGACTGGTCCTGACAACCGTGCTCCTGTGCAGCATGAAATCTTTGGGGGTGCCTTACCTGGCGCCGATAGGACCCAAAACAAAGGCCGGATATGACGTGGTCATCCGGGGGCCTGTTTTTTCTCAGGAAATGAGACCGGATGAGCTAAATACCCAGGATCAGCGCCGGCAGTCCAGCGTCAGCCGGCTGTGGAAATACAAAAAACCAGCGGGAAAGGAGAAGGGCGAATGAAGAGTTATCAACCGGGACGTATGGGCCTGGCCGAAGGGCTGGCCATCGTCTTTATGCCGACCGTCAGTACCCTCTTTTGGTTAACCTGGAGTGTTGCTCTTGAACAAAGCTCGACTGCAGCCTGGATGAATCCTCTTATCAACGGCATGTCTTGTCTGCCCGTTCTATATTGTCTGCTGAAAGTCCTGGCCTGGGGTTCCGGTGATTTATATTCAGCCTGCGAGAAGCTGGTGGGAAAAACGGTTACCCAACTGATCGTCGGTTATTATATCGGTGTTTTTTTTCTCAATGTAGGCCTCCTGCTGCGTCAGTTTGCGGAAAATACACTGCTGACCGCTCTGCCGGATCTGGAGTTTATGATTTCTGTCGGCTGGTATGCGGCCGTAGTCGGCATTATCGTTTACGCCGGCATAGAAGCTGTCGGCAGAGCCAGCTACATCGTTTTACCCATGACCGTACTGGCTTTGGCGACGGTGCTTTTGCTCCTGCTGCCCCAGTATGAGTTTTTGTATCTGACCCCCTGGAGGGGGGCCGGTTTGGATCAGGTCTTTATCGGTGGATTGCGGAGCATGGGAGTCAATCTAAACATTTTAATTCCGGCTTTTTTGGCCCATAGCTTTCAAAATCTGCGGACTGTGAAATATTCCGTTCTCTATGGCTTAGGCATCAGCAGCCTCTGCAGGAGCCTGACCATTGCCGCCTATATCGCCGCTTTTGGCGCGGCAGCCGGTCAGGAAAAATTACTACCCTTTTATGAGTTGGCCCGTCTGGTCTATATTAACCGTTTTATCCAGCGAATTGAAGCCCTGATTATTTTGCTCTGGGCCATTGTTGGTATTTTAAGCATCGCCATCAACCTCTATATTGGATTGTACCTTTTAGGGCGGTTGTTCCGTTTGCCGGCTCTCAAGCCGCTTATTGCGCCGGTGCTTATTATTATTGCTGAGCTGGCCATGCTGCCTGGCGAGATGACCGGTGTCATTAATTTTTACTATTGGGCCGAACATACCTTGTATCTGGTCGGTACGGCCATTATTCCTTTCTTTTTGCTGGGTGTCAGTCTGTTTCGGAAAAGGGGGGGGAAATCGTGGCGATCCGCCGGATCATGATGATGCTGCTGGCCGTTTTCACGGTATGTTTGGCGGGCTGTTATAATGGGAAGGAAACGGATGATGTAGCCTACACCGTGATCATCGGTGTGGATCAAGCCGAAGGCGGCAAGGAAAAGGTGACTTATCAGATTGTTGTTCCCAAAGGACTAAGCGGCGGTGACGGCGGCAGCGGGGAACAGCCTAAAGGCCCTTGGCTCATAGAGAGCCTGATCGTCCCCACGCCGGCGGATTCCCGAATGATCTTAAAATCGATCATGTCCCGCACGCCTCAGTTTAGCCATATTGTAGGCTTTATCGTTTCCGAGGAAGTGGCTCGCCGGGGGATTGGCCGTAATATGTCTTATTTCACTAACAGCCGGGAATTCCGCGGCTCCATGTTTGTAATCGTTGTAAAAGGTTCGGCCGAGGAATATATCAAGCGGAACAGCCCCACCCTGGAAGCTACGCTTACCGAGTTCTACGAAGAATTTCTGGCATCCTCCAGTGAATCATCTTATTTTTTGCGTGCTACCTTTCAGGATTTTTACGTCCGGCTGAAAAATAGCGGCGGATCTCCTTATGCGGTATACAGCAGCATCAACCCAATGACCGGCGAGGACAAGCCGGCTGGCGTCAGGACGCCGGAACAAAAAGGCTCTCCTTATCTGGCGGGGGGGATCCCGCGTACCGGTACGGAAAATCCGATTGATTTCGCCGGTCTGGCCGTGTTCCGGGGCGATAAGATGGTGGGCGTATTAAACAGTGACGAGACCCGGGCGGTAGCCCTCCTGCAGGGAAGTTTCTCCCGCGGCAATATGGGAGTCGTTGATCCGCTGGCAGAGGAGGAGACCGTCAGTCTCGGTATCCGCAGTGAGTCTAAGCCGAAAATAACCGCTGAATTAGACGGCGTCAGGCCGGTATTTAATGTGGAAGTCGGCCTTGAAGCTGATATACTCGGCATTAACTCCGGGATTCATTATGAATCCTCAAAATATCGGGGTATCTTAGAAAGGCAAGCGTCCGACCTGATTGCCGGGCAGATCAGAAATATGATCCGGCATACCCAGGAACTGGGGACTGACCCGGTGGGATTTGGCCTGTATCTGCGCCCCGAATTTCGCACTACCGGTGAAATGGAAAAATCCGATATGACGGCGCTCTATCAGGCAGCTGACATCCGGGTTCATGTTTCCCTCCGCATCCGCCGGACAGGACTGATTTGGCGGACCATGCCCCAATTATAGGGAATGACGACTGTTGTAAAGGCGCCGGATATGAAGGCAAAAATGAGTTTATAGTGGAAACAGGGGAGGCTGGAATATGAAACATCCGGGGATGTCGGTTGGATTTGTCGGGATAGCAGCCCTGGTGATTCTGGCGCTGTTTTTGGGCGGCTGTAACAGTGCCAGAGAGGCCGACGATGTAGGCTATATTATGATCATCGGGGTAGACAAAGGATCCGATGGCAAACAGAAAGTCACCTATCAGATCGCCGTCCCCCGTTGGACGAAAGCCGACACGAGCAATGCCAGCGGAATGGGCGGCGGTCAAGGCTCCTCCGGGGAGCCCTGGGTGATCAGCACCATTTGGACCCCCGGTCCTGCAGAAACGCGCATGCTGCTCAATTCCACCATGTCCCGCTATCCCCTTGTCAGTCATATCAACGCCTATATTTTTTCAGAGGAAGTGGCCCGGGAAGGCCTGGGTTCCCGCATATCCTATCTGGTCCGCAGCCGTGAATTCCGCGAGACCATGTTCCTGCTCATAGTCAGGGGTTCCGTCGAGGAATATATTAAGAACAATAAGCCTGCACTGGAAACCTATGTTTATAAATTCTATGAATCGACTTTTTTATCAGCGGATGAATCCGGCTATTATATGCGAGTTCATTTTCATGATTTTTATACCAGGCTTAAAAATCATGGCGGCTCGGCGTATGCAGCATATACCGGCCTTAACCCCTACACCGGTTCGGATAAGCCGGCAGGCGCCAAAACTCCCGAGCAGACAGGACCTCCTTACCTGCCGGGAGGCATACCCCGTACCGCGACGAGCAAAGCAGGAGAATTTTTAGGGCTGGCTTTATTCCGGGGCGATAAAATGGTAGGCGTGCTGAACAGTGACGAGACCAGGGCGGTAGCTATCCTCCAGGGGAAATTATCCAGTGGCTTTATAGGCCTTGCGGATCCGCTGCAGCCGGAAAAAGAAACAGTCAATCTCAAATTTCGCCCGGAATCCCAGATCCATGCCGACTTAAACCGTGGCGTACCGGTATTTCATGTGAAAGTGCTCATTGAGGGAGAAATCCTCGGCGCCACCTCCGGCATCCCTTATGAAGCGCCTGAATACCGGAACAAATTGGAGGATCAGCTGGCCAAGCTGTTTACCGAACAGATCAGGAATATGATTCGGCATACCCAGGAGTTAGGGACAGATCCGGTGGGTTTTGGCCTGTACCTGCGGCCGAAGTTCCGGGATACCGGCGAAATGGCGAAAGCAGACCTGAACTCCCTCTATCAGAAAGCCGACGTTCAGGTTCAGGTCACTGCCCGGATCAACACCGGGCTGCAGTGGCGGACAGTACCGCCTAAGAATCAATGAACCGAAAAATGGCTGATCGGAGGAATATACGGTGAAATATTTTATATTCATTGCCGCCGGCATCGTATCCGGATTTCACGTCTATACTTACGGGCGCTGGTTAAAACAGCAGGGCAACACCGCAGGCGCCATAATGACCTTTGTGCTGGCTGCCGCCGCCATGATTCTGCCTGTTTACGCGGCGGTAAAGAGATAGTACAATATAGGCGTTAGCGGTACCAGATGTGAAGAGGAGGAGAGGGTATGCAAAAACATCAGGTTGTAATGACCGGTGCTCTCATGCCGCCGGCTCTTGAGCGGGTTCAGGCAGTCTGCGAGGTAAAGTTGTGGGATCAGGGCGGAGTCATACCGCGGGAAGTGCTGTTCGACTGGCTCCGGGACGCAGTCGGATTGGTAGTGACCGGCAAAGTGCGGGTCGATGACGAACTGCTGAGCCATGGACCCAACCTTAAGGTGATTGCTCAGTCGGCGGTTGGCTATGACAATATTGACATACCGGCCTGCATCCGGCACGGTATTCCTTTCGGCAACACTCCCGGCGTTCTGGTGGATGCCACGGCGGATCTGACCTTTACCCTGCTGTTAAGCGCCGCCCGCCGGGTGCATGAAGGCTGGAATTTTGTACGGGAGGGTCACTGGAGCCTCGGCAAAGATCTTCCCTATGGCACAGACATCAGAGGCAAGACTTTAGGCATTGTCGGCATGGGCCGGATCGGCGCCGCCGTCGCCGCCAGAGCCCGTGCTTTCGGCATGAAGATTATTTATTACAACCGGACCCCAAGGTCCGACGAGGCAGCTATCGGCGCAACGTATCAGTCCTTTGATTCTCTCCTGGCCCAGGCTGACTGCATTATTGTCCTGACGCCTTTGTCGGCAGCTACTAAAGGTCTGTTTGGACGGGAGCAGTTTGCCCGCATGAAGCCTACTGCTTATTTTGTCAACGCCTCCCGGGGCCCGGTGGTAGACACTGCCGCCCTGGTGGAAGCCCTAACCACCAGGAAAATTGCCTATGCCGCCCTGGACGTGACCGATCCCGAGCCTCTGCCGGCGGATCATCCCCTTCTGAAACTCCCTAATATTCTGGTTACTCCTCACATAGGCAGCGCCACAACCGAAACCCGCACGGCCATGTCCCAGCTGACCGCCGACAATCTGCTGGCCGGACTGGCTGGCAAACCGCTGAAGGCTTGCGTCAATGGGGAAGTGAACTATAAATAGTAATTTGTAAAACAATTGAGATGACTGGCTTGCCTGCCTTAAGATTGAGAAATTGGCGAAAGAGATTCAGTAGAATTTATACAAGCCCCCTGGCGGGAAGTAATTCCCCTGCCGGGGGGCTTTTTGGATCGCGGAGGAGTTTATTGCAGCACGTTTATACAAAATTCTCTGCAGATCATCGCAGACTGTAATATTTAACGTGGTAACACAAGTTTATAAATATGTGTGTTAGAAGAGTGTTAGATGTGGTAGAATAGTAACAGGAAAGGCGAGGGGGCTGAGAAATGGCTATTTCCGAGGGTCCTATGGTAGAACTGAAGCAGGCAGTAGTGGAAGATATCAAAAAAGAAGTAGTGGCTTTTGCGAATAGCCAGGGAGGCGCCTTGTATATCGGAATAACCGATGATGGCCGGATCGTTGGCGTGGATCATGTCGATGAAACGTCATTGCAGGTTTCCAATATGATCAGGGATGGGATCAAACCCGATGTTACAATGTTCGTGAAGTATTCCTATGAGGTTATGGAAGGAAAAAATATTATAAAAGTTATCGTGCAAAAGGGGACGGATTGTCCGTATTACATTGCCAAGAAAGGCATGCGCCCGGAAGGCGTCTATGTCCGGCAGGGTTCGTCATCCGTGCCGGCTTCAGAAAATGCCATTCGTCAAATGATTAAAGAAACAGACGGCGATACTTTCGAAAATATGCGCTCTCTGTGTCAGGAACTGACCTTTGAAGCGGCTGCCGCCGAATTTACGGCCAGAGAGGTTGCCTTTGGCGAAAGTCAGATGGTGACCCTCGGATTAGCAAATGCCGACCGTATTTACACCAACCTAGGGCTGTTATTATCAGACCAATGTCTGCATACCATCAAAGCGGCTTCATTTGAAGGTATAACTCAATCGGTGTTTAAGGACCGTAGGGAGTTCAGAGGTTCTCTCCTGAAACAAATGAATGACGCATACAGTTTCATCGATATGTATAACAAGATCAGAGCTGAGTTTTCAAAACTGCACCGAATTGACCGCCGGGATTACCCGGAAGAAGCGTTGAGGGAAGCTCTGTTAAACTCTCTGGTTCACCGTGAATACTCTTTTAGCGGCAGTACCCTCATCAACATCTTTGAAGACCGGATCGAGTTTGTATCTCTTGGCGGTTTGGTGAAGGGGCTGACTCTGAATGATATTTTGTTTGGCGTATCCCAGTGCCGCAATGAAAAATTAGCAGCGGTCTTTTATCGTCTGAAACTGATTGAAGCCTATGGCACCGGCATACAAAGAATTATGGATAGCTATCGGGACAGTGAAAAAAAGCCGCAGATAGAAGCATCTGATAATGCATTTAAAATTGTTCTGCCCAACAAAAATGTATTTTTGCCCCAAGATATATTAAAAGACAGTGAAAGATCAATTATGGAACTTGCGGTGCAACAAGCGACTATCTCCAGAAAAGATGTGGAAGGGTTATTGTCCGTTTCCCAGACCATGGCCGGCAGGCTGCTAAAACAACTGGTGGACAAGAAAATGCTAAAGACGATCGGCGGCGGCAAGGACAGAAAATATACTCTTGCCTCGCATCAAGGCTGGGAAGAATCCTTTAGAAAGGCTGCATCCTGCATCCTGGAACATGCTTCGGGCAAAACTAATTATGGTGACTGACAGCAGCGCATTCGTTGTGCGTTAAAACAAATAGCCGGTGACTTTCGGCAGGAGGTTTTCATAAAATATGGAAGAAAGATGGAATGCTATAACCCACGGCGCCGGTGCGTCTCTGGCCCTGGCCGGATTGGTCGTTTTAATTGTGTTTTCCTGCCTGTACGGTGGCATTTGGCACAGGGTCAGTTTCAGCATCTACGGCGTGTCACTGGTTTTGCTATACCTTGCCTCTACTCTATATCACAGCTTTACCAACGAAAAGTTGAAAAAGATCTTTCAAACCATCGACCATGCGGCGATTTACCTTTTAATCGCGGGCACCTATACTCCCTTTATGCTGGTGCCGCTTCACGGCCCGCTGGGATGGACGGTTTTCGGGCTGATGTGGGGCGTGGCCCTTTTGGGCATTGTGTTTCAGATTTTCTGGGGCAAGCGGTTTAAACTGCTGTCCACACTGGGCTACCTTCTCATGGGCTGGTTCATTGTGGTTTGCATCAAGCCGCTCATCGCCGCTTTGCCGGTTACAGGGCTGTGGTGGCTGGTTGCCGGCGGCCTCTTCTATACCGTCGGCTCCTTGTTCTATATCCGTCGTTGGTTTCCCTATCATCACGCTGTCTGGCATCTGTTCGTGCTGGCCGGCAGCGCGGCCCATTACATTAGTATTATTGGGTATGTGCTGCCCATCCCGGTGGGATAATACAGAAAAACGCCCTCGCAGGTACTTGGCGAGGGCGTTTTTATATGAGCATCCGACGGACAATAGACAGAAAGCCCCCGCTATGTCTGGCGGGGGTTCGCTGTAAAAGTCTTTCTTACTTTTCGGGCGTCCCCGTCCAGCGGGGAAAAAGCTGATGCTCAAATCCTAAGACATCAAGAATTTTTCCGGTCAGATGGTTTACTATCGCTTCGACGGTATCGGGCCGGGTATAGAAACCAACGCAGGGCGGCAGTAAAACAACGCCGTTATTCGATAACGCCAGCATATTCTGCAGATGAATGGAAGACAACGGCGTCTCTCTGGGCACCAAAACCAGACGCCTTTTTTCCTTAATCGCCACATCCGCCGCGCGCGAAATCAAATTGTAAGAAAATCCGCAGGCAATAGCCGCCAGTGTTTTCATGCTGCAAGGCGCGATAACCATTCCGTCAGTATGAAAGGAGCCGCTGGAAATGGATGCTGCCAGGTCATCCACCGGATGGCAGACACCGGCCAGGCTGCGAACCTGTTCCACGGTATAATCCGTTTCCATCCGGATGGTGCGCTCCGCCCACTGGCTAAGGACGAGATGGGTTTCCACCTCCAAACGGCGCAGTTCCTCCAAGATACGAATTCCCAGGATAGCGCCTGATGCACCGGTGATGGCGACAATGATGCGTTTAGGCTTCATCTTTGGAGGCTCTCCTTTCAATCACAATCATATCAGAGTATACCCAGTATCGGCCCGGCATAGCATACTAGCGCTATAACTACCGCGCCCAAAACGCCCATGAGCATCTGCGTGGTAAAATACTTTGCCGCTTCCTGCTCGCCCAGCTGCTGGCCCAGGTTTTGCATAATCAGGGCTCCGTTGGCGGAGAGAGGACCGACGGAAGAAGCGAAAGAGCCTGCGGCAACCGAGGCTATGGCCAGCTGCGGAGAAATGCCGGGGATTGCCTCAAGAATACCGGGAATCGTCGGCACCAGGGTGAGAACGCAGAGACGGGATATGGTAAACAGGGACATAAGACTGGAAGTAAAGCTTAGGAGCGGATAAACGGTGGCTGAGGACATGATGGCTGCCAGCCCTCCGCTCATCAGTTCAAACCCTTTCAGGTAGGAGGCCAGATTGATCAGCGTTCCCACACCGCAGATGAGGATCAGGGATGGCAGGGATACCTTCTTGATCACCTCGACGGTATCAATCGTTTTCAGGAGAATGCAGGCAATGGCCACAATAAGGCCGGCCCAGCCGACATCAATCCCCAGGATGGTTAGGGCCACAACCGCAAAAATGCCGGCCATGCTGATGATTTGATTCCGGTTAAATGAAGGAAGATCTTTCAAAAGCTCGGCATCCACCTGTCCCTTGGCTTTAAGGCCGCCCAGAACAAGGTAAATCACGAGAAAGCTTATCGAGAAGGCAACGATGTTAAAGGCATAAATAGGAGCCAGTTGAACCGGCAGTTTCGCCATTTCAGCCGCAGCCGTGATATTGGCCGTATATTCATTGATCGGACTGTAACAACCTGCGGCAACGCCGTAGCCTCCCGCAATGCCAAACAGCAGCGGGTTGCCGCCGGCCGCTCTGGCCAGTGAGATGCCAATGCCGCTTAGGATGGCCATGCCTGCAAGGCTGTTGATGCCGATAGAGCCAAGAATCATTCCCACGTAAAAAATGAAGAAAGGCAGCAGTTTGGCATTTTTCCCCGTTTTGGTCATCATCTTTTTTGCGAGCAGTTCCAATGAACCATTGGCCTGTGCGATGCCAAAGAACAGCATAATGCCGAACACGCGGACAAACAGCGTTGTCGGGAAGAATCCCATCAGCTTGGCATCCGGTATGCCGGCCATGCGTCCTACTAGATATGCAGCAAGCAAACCTAACAAGCCTATATGAAGGGGATTTCGCCGAAATGACCCGATGACAAAGACAAGAATAACTGCTAATAGGGAGAACAGCGCCAAATTCATAACAATTACCTCCACCTTTATTTCTCTAACAACTTTATATAACCAGAAAACATTGCGTCAGATAAATTTAAAACGGATAACGCATGAATTGTCAACATATCGGCTCGGCATGACGGGGCTGGTGGTTTTTGATGTTCCCAGGACGGTGTGAACCGTTTTTCCCAGGTCTCACATCGTCCTGGCATGACTCGCCGCCAGCCCTGAATATGCATTTGTGCGGCTTAGAATTTTCCTGCGGTTTTACGACAGATAGCTTCCCAGGTCAATGTCATTTTCACCAGGAATGCTTATGCGCAAAAATTTATCGGTCCCTTTATCCTTCATGGGTACTGTAGCATCAATGCCCATCTTGGCAGAGAGGCCGTCGTCTGTAGATGGGTCCAGCTTATTGCCGCAGGCGCCCGCTACGATGAAGACATCTCTGTCCGCCTGGCAGCGGGTGGCAATTGCCCATTCCACGTCAACGGGATCGAAAATATCAACATCCGTATCGACGACGACCACATGCTTGATTTCCTGGCTGCTGCCCAGAGCGGCAAAAATTGCATTCTTAGCCTCGCCGGCATTCTTCTTGTCGATCTGGATCACCAGGTGATAGCGGCCGGTCCCGCCCGGCGTCAGATGAACCGCTTTGGCGGTTGGCACAGCGTGCTGGATAATCTTCAATACCCCGCCTTCACGGGCAACCGCTCCCATCATGGTATGCTCGTCAGTGGCGGGAACAATGGTCTGATAGATCGGGTCCCTGCGGGATACCATGCAGGTAAGTTCGATCACTTCCCGGTCTTTCTTGGGGCCGTAGTATTTGGGATATTCGCCGAAGGGGCCTTCCGGCTGGCGGATGTTGGGCAGAATTTTGCCCTCCAGCACGATTTCCGCATGAGCAGGATACTCCAAATCTACCGTTTCCCCCTTAACCAGTTCCATCGGCTTGCCGTAGAGAGCGCCCGCGATGCCGAATTCATCAAAGCCCAGGGCGGTAATCGCCTGCGACGCAAGCAGCGTGATCGGGTCCAAGCCGATGCAAATGGCAACATCCAATGGCTGTCCGTCTTTTTCAACCATTCTGTGAAGCGCCATTAGATGCCGCGGCAGGAGAAGAACGCCCAGATGGTTTTTATCGGTAACCTGCAGCCGGTGGATGGACACGTTTCGCTCGCCGGTCTTGGGATTCTTGGCCACAACCACGCCAGCCGTAATATACTGGCCGTTGTCCTTCTCGTGATGAACGGGAATGGGCAGGTCGTACAGGTTTACGTCCTTGGTTATGCATTCTTTTACAGGCGCTTTGGCATTTTCGACAATTACCGGCGGGACGGGATTGGACTGGGCGGCGGCAAAATGCCCGCTCATTTCAGCCACCGTTACGCCCATGGCCTGGGCGTACATTTCCCGGTTGCCGGTCAAGGCGGTAACGACCGGTATCTTATTTCCTTTTGGCAGGTTTTGACCGACCGGGTGATCAAAGCAGAGAGCGTACTTGCCGCAGGTCTTCTTGCCAACCGCAGCCAGCTCAAACTCCAGCTTGATCTCTTTTTTCACATGCTTCATCAGGCCATTTTGCTCCAGGGTCTTCATCCATTCACGCAAAGATTTGCACTGCATACTGAACCTCCTCTTTTTTTATCGCAGGATTGATATATCTACACCCCTCTGTTTCAGCCACTTGGGGAGCAGAATCTTGTCAACACGGTCGCTTACCTCCGGGGCTTTCTCAATCAGCAAATCGGCCAGGGAGTCTGAACAATTCAAACCGCCCATAGCGCCGTCGAAAATAATGACCTTATCAGTACCGGTCGTCTTGTACGCAAAGTTCATGGCGCTTTCCGTTGTTTTGGCCGTCACAGCATGGCTCATGTACTCGATATTCATGGGTTCCACGTCAAAGAGATCGGCTTGCTCCTGACCGACAACCACCGTAGGGATATGGTCGGAAAAGAACGCTGACGGATAGCCGGTCCAGGCATAATTATGCACACACATTCTAATAGCCGGATTCAAGGGCGGTATCTCCGGCAAGATCGGGCTGCCGCTCTTTTTGTAGAAGGCTTCCGTGTACCAGGTATAGGGCGGCAGCGGACTTTCCATATCATACAGGTCGGTATTGGCGCCGGCAAAATTGGCGTAAATGACGCCGGCGGAAAACACATAAGGAACCGGACAAGGAAAGTCGAGCACGGCAATGCACTGATCAATTTCGCCGAAGAGAGTCATAATCTTGCCATAAAGCTGGCACCCCACAAAGGTGGCCCGGTCGTTGACAGCGTACAAATCGTTGTCGGCGTCTACGCCGATTACCCCATGCGGGCCCACATTCAGGAAAGAGGCGAAGGCGAATTTGCTCTGTACAAACTTGGACTCAAACAGAGCGCGCGCTGTAAAATTAGCGGCTCGCGGGCCCAAATTCTGATGATAGGTTGAACGGGTTTCAATGCGGGCGTAGGACATCCCGAACGGCTTTACAGCCTTATCAATCTGGCGGTGGAAATGCACTTCGCGCACATCGGTATGGTGGCAGTGCACAATCCAATCCGCATCATAGACATCCTTCAGGCCATAAAGATTGCCGATCTCAGTTTCAATCGCTATCCCCTCGTCGATTGGCGCTACTCCTTTGGTTTTTCCCGGACCAAAATGCTTGTCCAGTTCATAGCGCTTTATATACTCTTCGGTTTCGCGGAAACGCATCCCTACCCCGGCGCGGAGGCGGATATTGGTGCATCCGGTCTTTTCCTGAATGATATCCCGGGTAGCCTTGATGAGTATGGCGTAGGGATGCCCGCCCAACAGGGTAAAGCCATGATGGGAAGCCAGGATATTGACACTTTGTCCGGGTTTGATGAAACTCATGTCCACTTTGCGAAGTTCTTCCTTGGCTACCTCATAGAGCCGATCCAGGGCATCCGACGCTCCGGGATAGATCACGGGCGGCAGTTCGGGAAAAATTTCGGCCAGCCACAGTGAGCACATGCCGGGCAGTTCGGCCGCGCGCTGTTTTACCAATGCAGGATCAATACCGTATTGCGACGCTTTCGGCACGATGGGCATAATGACCGGATGCTTCAAATTCTGTCTGGCCATTTTACTCATCCCCTTTCTGCTTGGCGATTTCATCCAGCAGTTTTCGGTCTTCATCAAAGAAAAATCCCCGGCTGTTGTATTTTGCCTTGACATCCTCCGGCAGGGTCCAGGCGGTTGCTGTTTCGCCGTACCACTGCCAGCCGTTGGGATTCGGTTTTAGCTCGATTCCGGCCGCCGTAAGCATGCGCAAGAGGGGCTGAATACACTCTATCGTACAGCCGGTGCGGATACCCGTTACGGCAGATACTGCTTCCGGGGTTCTGGCGCCGGCCAGGATAGCGGCAGCCACTTCCTCAGCCCGCACGCCTACGCAATAGCATAGCACCTGCTCGGGGTTAAAGTGCGCTTTTTCACATAGGGCGCGGATTTTTTCCGGGTCCTGCCGGGATACGTCCGCCTGAATGACCAACGGATTGTCCCGTTTTACCATGGTTATGGCATAAAACGGACAACGGTCGGCGCAGTTGGCGCAGCCGCGGCATTCATCCGCCGTCACCTGCGCTTTTTTGTCTGTGACCCGGATGGCGTATACAGGGCAGACTTTTTCACAAATCTTACATCCCCTGCATATATCTGGATTGACTTGAGCCTGAATCGTAACCCTTTTCATAGCTATCGCCCCTTTAATCGTCTTATTTTTCGTTTATCCCATTGGCCGTCAAGGGCCAACAATGCCCGAAGTTTTTCGGCGATACGAGAGGAACCTGTTTTATTTATTTTTTTGTTGCTGCACCAGGGCATAGGCGACATCCACAATCATATCCTCCTGCCCCCCCACCATCTGGCGCCGGCCCAGTTCCACCAGAATATCCCTGGGGTTCAGGCCGAACTTTTCAGCCGCCCGGTAAGTATGCAAGAGGAAGCTGGAATAAACCCCGGCATAGCCAAGCATCAGTGACGCAGTATTAATCATCTGCGGGCGCTGCATGACCGGCTCAACATTTTTTTCCGCCACATCCATCAGCCCATAAATATCTACGCCGGTGTCATAACCCAGACGGTTCAATACGGCGCATAAAACCTCGATTTGAGTGTTGCCCGCACCGGCGCCCAGCCCGCGGCAGGTAGCGTCAATGTAGGTAGCCCCTTCTTCCACGGCTGCCAGTGAATTGGCTATGGCACAGCCTAAATTATTGTGGGAATGGAACCCAACCGGAATATCAATGGAGGATTTCAACAGGCTGATTCTCGCCCGGACATCATTCGGCACCATATATCCTGCGGAATCGGCAATATTGATATAATCGGCGCCGGCGTCCACGAAAATTTTCGCCTGTTCCACGATTTTTTCCGGTGAAGCCATATGACTCAGCATGAGAAACCCGACGGCCATCAGGCCCGCGCTCTTGGCATATTGAATGTGCTGAATGCCGGTATCGGCCTCGGTAACATGGGTTGCGACCCTTACCGCCGCAATGCCGCACTCTTCGGCTTCTTTCAGGTCTTCAATAGTGCCGATCCCCGGGATCAGCAAAACTGTCAGCTTGGCATTTTTCACCGCTGGTTTCGCCGCTTTTAGCAGTTCCAACTCCGGTGTTGTGGAAAATCCGTAATTGATGGATGATCCGGCGATGCCGTCTCCATGGCTCAGCTCAATCAGGCTGACTCCTGTTTTATCCAGGCTGCCGGCTATTTCCGCCGCCTGCTCCGTCGTGAAACTGTGGCTTACCGCATGGCTGCCGTCGCGAAGCGTTGTGTCGACAATGTGTATTTTTTGTTTATTCATGGTCGTGCCCGTCCTTTTTCAGCATATTCTGCGCGATCGTCTCAGCCACTTCCACGGCTGCTGCATTGATGATATCGAGATTGCCCGAATATTTCGGCAGGAAATCGCCTGCGCCTTCCACCTGAACAATCACTGTGACCTTTTCCCCGTCTACTACCGGCGGGACTCTTAACCGGTATCCGGGCACATATTTCTGGACCTTTTTCACCATTTCATTGACGTTGTGAATAATTTTTTCCCTGTCAGGATGCTTCACGATGGAATAAATCGTATTAGTCATCATCAGAGGCGGGTCCGCCGGGTTTAAGACAATGACCGCCTTGGCTTTATCGGCCCCTCCGACAATCTCCAGCGCTTTTCTGGTAGTTTCGGTGAACTCGTCGATATTGGCCCGCGTGCCGGGGCCGGCGCTTTTCGAGGACAAGCTGGCGACGATTTCCGTATAGACGGAGTCGGCGGCCTGGTTAATGGCATAGGCAATCGGCACGGTGGCCTGTCCGCCGCAGGTGACCATGTTAAAATTTTCAACATCGGCAAGGTGGGCCAAATTGACACAGGGGACCACATAAGGGCCGACCGCTGCCGGGGTCATGTCCATCACAATTTTGCCGGCGGCTTTCAGAATCGGAGCATTATGCAGGTGAGCTTTGGCGCTTGTCGCATCAAAGACGATTTTTATTTGGGGATCTGCCGCCACGGCGTCAACGCCCTGGATGGAAGTTTTAACGTTCATATTCCTGGCTCGGGTGATGCCTTCCGATTCTACAATGCCGGCAAGAAGATGCATCTGCAGATATTTGCTTCTCATAACCTTGTACATTAAGTCCGTCCCAATATTGCCGGGACCGATAATACCAACTTTTATTTTTTCCATAATATTCTTCCCTTTCCTTGTTCCCCTGAACAACTTGTACTACTGGAACCGTACGGATACGCTTCCCATGCCCTGGAAGCTGACAGTAAAGCAATCGCCGGCCTTAGCCGGCTGCGCTGCTGTGACGGCGCCGGCCAGCACGATATTCCCTTCTTTGAGTTCAATGTCGAACTCAAAGAGCTTGTTGGCCAGCCAGGCCACTGCCGCCGCGGGATTGCCCCACACCTCGGCTCCGGTTCCGCTGTTGACCAGTTCGCCGTTTTTTTCCAAAGTCATGCCCACCAGCCGCATATCGACGCTGCCGATCGGCGTCATTCTGCTTCCCAGTATAAATCTTGCGCTGGAACCGTTGTCAGCAATGGTGTCCGGCAAGGCGATTTTCCAGTCCTTGATGCGGCTGTCCACAATTTCAATCGACGGGACAACCCAGTCGGTAGCGTTATAAACATCCGCCAGGGTGACCCCGGGGCCCCGCAGGGTTTTTTTCAGGCAAAAAGCCAATTCGCCTTCCACTTTAGGCTGAATTAGGGTATCCATCAGACAGGCGTCCCCTTCCGGCAGCAGCATTTTGTCCGTCAAATGACCGTAGTCCGGTTCACTGACATGCAAAAGATTCTGCATGGCCTTGCTTGTCAGGCCGATTTTCATGCCGATGATTTTTTCGCCTGAGGCTGCTTTTCTCGCCACATTGATAAGCTGGATTTCATATGCATCTTTTATGGACATGTCGGGGTAGGTGTCAGTAAGCTTGCCGGCCTGGCTGCATTTTTTTTCGGCATTCCACAGTATTTCAGCCGCTTCTTTACAGTTCATTTTTTCCCTCCTAAATTCTCCAATCGGGTACATTTTTTCGCATTCATTACATTTCACTCAGTTTGTGACCCATTCATCCCCCTGCATTTTTTCTTTTGCAGATGCATCTCGTGATGAAATTTTTTCTGCATTAATTTTTCAGCCAGCACAGTTGCAATGCGCTGTGCCATGACTTCTTTGGGACATTGATTTTTTAAACATGCAAGCAGCTCTTGGGACGCTATCTGCACTTCATCATGGGGACCGGGAAGGGAGATCAAATAAGAAGGGCCCACAGAACCAACAGCGATGCGGACACCGTCTTTTACATGGCGTCCGGTTCCCTGCTGAAACTTTACAATATAAGGTGTAGCCGCTGCGGCGTCAATCCTTAAGACGCTCTCAACCGTCTTATCTTTATCTTCCGCCCCCACTCCCCCAGTTGTAATGATAAGTCCGTATGCGCGCGAGACTGCGTCAGACAGCGTGTATTCCATAGTATCGATATCATCTTCCAGAATATCGCCGACAGTGACCTTATACCCCTCCTTTTCGAGCAGTTCTTTTAGATAAGGAGTATTGGTGTCTTCAATCATTTTTTCTTTTAACTCAAATCCGGTAGGGAAAATGATGGCGCGCTTCGCGATGCGCCCCCGCATTTCCTCCACCATGCTGTCGACCTTTTGGCCCAGTCCGGCGGCATCTTCCGGGTTCAAACAAACAAGCCCAAGTATTCCGGCAGAGTGAATATAGGTGTCTTGGGTCGTTTCTACTCCTTCAAGTCTTGCTAGCGCACTGATGATCTGGCTCTCTTTCCCGACGATATTTTCAATAGAAATATCCTGCTTAAGGATATCCAGCGTGATATGGTTCTGGCGTACATCCACAACAAGAACCTTGGCGCTGTCAACGCCCAGAACCCCTGCCACGGTTTGAGCCAAAGACGTCAGGTTGACATTGTTCAATACAATATTATTGACCCACAGCTCGGTTTTTTGCAAAAGATTTAAGCCCATTTCTTCACCTCTTTATTTCAAAACATAACCGGCAATATGGTATGGATAAGCACATTTCTTAATTAGTTCTACATTGTAGCACTGCGTTCTTAATTTTCACTATATTATTATTGTACATCAAAATTCTGAAAAACAAAAGAGCTTTTTACGGAAGTCGTAAAATTAGTGGCGGGAGGTACATATTTTTCATTGCTGTTATTTAGATAATATTATCTATATATAATAATGTTATCATCTTTTTAATCGCTTTGAAGGGCCTTAATAAAAAATATTTCGAGTTGCAGGAATATCAAGAAAAAAGAAGAAAATAATAATACAACGAGAATGAAGTTCTACAATGTAGAACAAACGGAAGGGTACTCGCCGCCGCTCTGGCCAATGAAATATTGTTTGCGGTGTCGTTGTATCCCGGTTTGTGAATATAAAAACTTGATCCTTGCTAAGGAGGTAGCTATGAACCAGCCTAAAGATTTGCGCGACGATATTTTTGCCACTGTGCAGCATCGGGAGTTTACAGCAAACGTTACAGTATGGGATGCCGGAGTCATCTGCGGCATGCGTTGCGTCCGGGAAACTCTGGAGTCGTTGGGTGCTGTGATCCGTCATATGGAGAATGACGGCGCCGCTTTGGCAGCGGGTGATCTTGTCCTGTCCTTTACAGCGACTCCCAAGGTGATCGCTCAGGCGGAGGACATGGTGCTGGGCTACATTGCCAAGCCATCGGGGATCGCCACCGCCGCCCGCAGGGCGGTTGATCTGGCACAAGGCCGGCTGAAAGTCGTTAGCGGCGCCTGGAAGAAGATGCCCCGAGAATTTAAAGGTTTGCTGCGTGAAGCGATTACCGCAGGCGGCGCGGCCGTACGGATCACTGACCAACCTTTTGTTTATCTGGATAAAAACTACGTGCGGATTTTGGGCGGTGTGGGACCGACCCTGGCTGCTGTCAGCGGCTTGAACAGCATGGTAAAAGCAATCCAGCTGCGGGGTGAAATCGAGGATATTGCCGCTGAAACCCGGGCGGCCCTGGCCGGGAATGCGCGGATTTTGATGGTGGATACCGGCTCGAGGACTGATTTGGCAACAGTCGTGCAGACAGTGCGGGATCTTGGGGCGAGGGAGAAGGTCAGCATCGCCTTTGCCGGTCAGGTAAAAATAGCCGATATTCCGGATATGCTCAGGCTGGATGTAGACATCCTGGATGTGGGGACCCAAATCATTGACGCGCCGCTGCTGGATTTGAAGCTGGATGTGGTCTGTACGCATAGGGACTGAGCCTCACGGGGCTGTTTGCGGCAAGGAAAACGAAACCCCAAAAAGGAGGTACCGTTATGAATAAGGTGATCCATCAAAACCGGATCAAGCACCTGCAGAAAGCTATGCAGGCAGCCCATATGGACATTTGTTTAATTCTGGACAGGGAAAACCTGCTGTATTACACCGGTCTGGAACAGGTTGAATGCATGGCCGCGGTTATCCCCCGCGAAGGTCAACCGCAAGGCACTACACTGTGGCTGGATTTATCCTGGATTCAGGCTAATTGTGCCTTGGAGCAGATTAGAGGTTATCATTTCCCCGGCAAAAGTATCGGTGAATCCATTGTGGACATCATTAAAGAATATGGTTATCCCGATCCGATCATCGGCTTTGAACGATATTTTGTCGGCTTCGGTGTATATGACACCCTGCGGAAAAATTTTAACGAGCAAAAGTTTGCCAGCGCCGCTGAAATTATTTACAGGCAGCGGGCGATCAAAGAGCCCGATGAAATAGAAAAAATAAGCTGTGCTGCCAAGGCCGCTATTGCCGCTATGGCGGCGGCGGTGGCGGTGATTAAACCGGGGGTGAGAGAAATAGACATTGCGGCCCAGGCGGAATGGGCTGCAATGAAAGCCGGCTCACAGGGAACTCCGTTCAGGACGCAAATCGTATCGGGTAACAAGACACTGCTGACACACCCGTTTTCCGATGAGAAGGAAGTCAAGGCCGGCGAAATTGTCCTGCTGCATATCGGGGCCAGGTATCAGGGCTATACGGCCAAGCTGTGCCGGACTGTCGCTGTTGGCGTCATTCCCGAGGAACAGAGAAAGATTTATTCGATTCTGCGAGAAGCTCAGCAAGCCTGTATTGAGGCGATGCAGCCCGGCAGGCCGGTATGCGAGATCGATCTGGCTGCCAGGCAGGTCATTGAAAACTACGGTTATGGCCATCAATTTTTAGATATAATTGGCTACGGCGTGGGACTGCGCCAGTCAGAATTCTACCCGATGATCGGCAAGCCGTTCCGATATTCGCTGGAGAGGGACATGGTGGTAGATGTTTTGCTGCCATCGATTTACAAGCCTGTTGTCGGAGGACCGCGCCTGACAGATACCCTCTGGGTGAACCAAGATGGAGTGGTGAATTTAACGGAGTACCCGCGGGATCTAATACAGATTTAACCTGATAGGGTATAATACAAAATAGCAAATATTTGCGGGGAGAAGACTTTTTATGGCAAACAGTACGGCAAACGTCCATATGATCCAATCGGTCCAGCGGGCGCTAAGCATCTTAGAGGAATTCAGCATTAAGGAAAAAGAACTGGGTGTAACTGAAATCGCCAAGCGAGTGGGGTTAAATAAAAGCACCTGCTTTGGCTTGTTGAACACGCTGCAGGCGCTGGGTTATATAGAGCAGAATTCCGATAACGGCAAGTATCGACTGGGCCTTAAGCTGTTCCTGCTGGGCCAGGTTTACGAGGCTGGTTTGGAAATCCGGGACATTGCCGGTCCGTTTTTACAGCACTTGGCGGATTTGTTTCAGGAAACGGTTCACTTGGTTGTCCGGGAGGGGATGAATGCAGTATATGTGGATAAAGTGGAAGGACCCCAGGGCATACGCATGTATTCCCAGATCGGACGGCGGGTGCCCCTGCATGCTACCGGCGTGGGGAAAGCGATGCTGGCCTTTTTTTCCGAGACGGATTTTGACAGCGTTGCAGCGAAAGGGTTGCCCCAGTTCACCGCCAACACCATAACCGACGAAACTAAATTGCGGAGTCAAATGGCTTTAATTCGGCAACGTGGCTACAGTATTGACGATGAAGAGATTGAAATCGGTCTCAGATGCGTGGCGGCGCCGATCTTTAACCACCGCGGGGAAGCGATTGCCGCTTTCAGTGTGGCCGGTCCCAGTATGCGCATGACCTATGAGAAAATGAACGAGTTGACCCAACTGGTGCGGGAAACGTCCCTGAAAGTGTCGACCCGTTTGGGTTATATCGTTCCATCAATCCATCAATAAAGTAGAGGTATACATGAAGACGATTTACCTGGACTGTTTTGCCGGCATCAGCGGCAATATGTTTATCGGCGCTCTGCTGGACGCAGGGGTGCCCCTGGCGCATCTGGAGGCGGAACTGCAAAAATTGCCTGTTGCCAACTATAAACTGATTATGGAACGGGTGTCGAAATGCGGTATCCATGCCTGTTATTTTGATGTAAAAGTTAAGCAATGGTTCCAGCCTTCCCGCAATCTGGCCGATATCCTCAAAATCCTTAATGAAAGTCGGTTGTCCGACTGGGTAAAAGACCGGTCAGCCAAAGTTTTCACATGCTTGGCGGCGGCTGAAGCCAAAGTGCATGGATCTACGCCGGATGAGGTGCATTTTCATGAGGTCGGCGCCGTGGATGCCATTGTGGATGTGGTTGGCACGATGGTTGGGTTGGAATATCTGGGTATTGAGCGCGTAGCTGCATCCAGCCTGCATGTCGGATCAGGTTTTGTCAAGTGCAGCCATGGGCGCATGCCGGTGCCGGCGCCAGCTACAGCCGAGATCCTGAAGGGAGTTCCCTTTTATTTTACTGAGATTAAGGGGGAGCTGGTTACTCCGACCGGCGCGGCTCTGACTGTCACCCTGGCTGAGTCATTCGGAACCATGCCGCCGGGCTTTAAGGCCGAACGCATCGCCTACGGCGCCGGTACCATGGATCTGAATATTGCCAATGTTTTGCGGATCTATGCGGGCAACAGCAGCGCCGGCCGGGATCATGGCGACCACTGTGGCGTCAGGATCATTGAAACCAATATTGATGATCTTAACCCGCAGATTTACGGGTATGTAATGGAGTTGCTGCTGCAAAGCGGGGCTATGGACGTATTTTACACACCGGTCATGATGAAGAAAAATCGTCCTGGCACTAAGGTTACCGTAATCGCAAATGCAGCGAATCTCGATGCCGTTGCCGCGATTCTTTTCCGGGAAACAAGCACGACCGGCCTGAGAATCCTTCCCTGTGAATGCCGCCATTTACAACGGGAAATCATCACGGTAGATACCGATTGGGGGGCAGTCAGGGTTAAGTTTGCACGGAACGGAGAGCAGGTGCTTAATGCCGCTCCGGAGTACGAAGATTGCCGCAGGCTGGCGCAAGAACACGGTATACCGCTCAAGATTATTCAACAGCAGGCTATGAAGCAAGTGGCACTTTCAATGAAATTTTCCGGTTAGAACCGAGTTTATAAAAAGTCACTTTAATTTTCCAGAAGGGGGCCCGAAAATTGAGAATCACCAGCATCCGAACGAAATTATTACTGATTTTTTTACCGTTTTTTCTCTTGTCTTTTGGAGTCTTATCCGGGATCAGCCACTATTTATCACAGCAATTTTTAACTAACAGCGTCAACGAGACCGCCCGGTCCATCGGCAAAGACTATGCCAGCCGTATCGAGGCCGAAGTCCGGACGGCAATGATTCATTTGGAAGACTTGACCAGTGTTCCTGCCATACGCAGCGGGGTGAACAATGGGCAGATGATTGCAGCGCTGGATGAGGCGCATCAAAGAATCGGCAAATTTGCCTCGGTGAGCTTCATCTTTCCGGATGGCTTCACAGTCCGTATGGATGGCAGCACTATGCAGCTTGGCGATCGAGACTACTTCAAGAAGGCAATGGCAACCCAAAAGCCGGCTGTCTCCGACCCGGTGATGACCAAACTGGCCCAAAAAGCATCGGTAGTATTGGCTGTGCCGGTACACGACCAGGGGCGGTTGACCGGAGTGCTGATCGGTACATATACGCTGGATACCATGACCGAACTGGCGAAAGAGGTGCGGTTCAAAGACACTGGTTACGGCTTTGTCGTCAATAGCAACGGCACTATGCTCGCCCATGCCAAGAAGCCGGAGCTGGTTTTTAATCTGGATCTCACCAAGAAGCAGATTGATCCGGCGCTGAAACTGCCGGAAACTGCACTGGATGATAACCTGATCCAGCTGTTTGCAGCCGGCGCCGGGAGCCAGACGCTAGGCACATACACCTTCGGCGGCGCTAAGCAGGTTGGCGTGTTTACACCGATCATTCTGCCGGGTGACCAGCGCTGGGTTATGGCGGTTACGGCGCCGGAGGCGGAGGTTACCAAGGAAACAGCTACCCTGACCCGGACGCTGCTGCTCGTATCCCTGGCCTTTATCGCCATGGCTGCAATCTTCATTTTCATGATGAGCAAGCGGGTCGTAATGCCCATCCAGCTGATCCGGGACGAGTGCATGTTATTGACGCAGGGGGATCTGCGGGAACGAAAGGTAGCGGTCTTTTCGGGAGATGAAATTGGCCATTTGGCGCAAGGCTTTCGTGAAATGAGGGCCAACCTGCATTCTTTGGTCACAAAGGTGCAGTCACAGTCTGAGCAGGTAGCCGCTTCCAGCGAGGAATTGACTGCGAACGCGCAACAGGCGGCAAATGCCGCCAATCAAGTCACCGGTTCGATTACCGGGATTGCCCAGGGTACGGAAAAACAGGCGGCTGCGGCGGGGCACAGCTCGGCTGTTGCCGAGGAGATATCAGCGAGTACGGAACAGATTTCCGCTACAGCGCGGGAGGTTGCCGAGATCGCAATGAGCACGTCTCAGGAAGCGGAACAAGGCAGTCAGGCCGTGGAACAGGCAGTCGAGCAGATGAACCGGATCGGGCAGGGCTCCGAGGACGTGCAGGCCGCTATTGCCGAGCTCGCCCAGGGAGCACGGGTAATCAGTGAAATCGTCGACCTCATCTCCAACATCGCCGGGCAGACCAACCTGCTGGCGCTCAATGCCGCCATTGAGGCTGCCAGGGCGGGAGAGCATGGCAGAGGCTTCGCGGTGGTGGCGGAAGAAGTGCGAAAACTGGCGGAAGAGTCAAACCAGGCTGCGCAGCAGATTGGGGCGCTGAACCAAAAGAATCAGGCGAATATGGAACAGGCCGTTGCCGCAACCAAGGCGGCCACCGAAGGGGCTAAGGCGGGGATTACGGTGGTCAACTCCGCCGGAGAAACGTTTAAGAAGATTGTCGGCTCGATCCTGCTGCTCTCCCGGCAGATTCAGGAAATCTCCGAATCGATTCATCAGATGACCGACGGCAGTCAGACGCTGGCAACTTCGATTCAGGAAATTGATAAAGTGAGCCGGAACAATGCGGCAGAGTCGCAGACCGTTTCGGCCGCGACCGAAGAACAGTCGGCGTCCATGCAGGAAATCGCCTCCGCCAGTCAAAGCCTCGCCTCCTTGGCCGGAGACTTACAGGCAGCGGTGGCCAGATTCCGTGTCTAGAGCATAGAGTAACTTCCAATAAAGGGACTGGCCTAAAGGTCAGTCCCTTTTGTCAACAAAAAGAAGAAGCTCACCATAACAGTGGGCTTCCCTTTCCTAACTTTCTCTTTTCAGCGACAATGCGATTTTGGCATTTAATTCAATTAACTGCTGTACGATATCCGGTTCCAGCCCGTATTGCCGAGCGGCGGCAATGACCTTTTCCCAGCCGGGATCTTCCGCCGACGGGTAAGCGCAGCCGTTCTCCTGAATAAAACTGGACTCAGACGTTAAGGCTGCCTTTGCCGGTTTATAGCCAACCAGCCAATCGACGCTCACCTTAAAAAAATCGGCGATGCGGCATAGAGTGGCAACATCCGGCTCCCGGCGGTTTATTTCCCAGGAAGCCAGCGTGGAACGGTCTACCTGCAGTATGTCGGCTAAAGCCTCTTGTGTTAAATTTTGCCGTAATTGACGCAGCTGCTTAATTTTACCGCCCAGGGTTTCCGAAATCTCCATAGGCCACTCTCCTCACTATTACGATAGCGTGCTTATGGAAACACTTCAATTGTTATGCCTCTAAGACACAAATAAGGGAGGAATTGTAAACGGTTTAGCGAAATAGTGTCATGTAGACACAGGAAGGAACAGGTCGATTTATGAAGTAAAGGGGCGTAGTAGATGTGTTCGTGAAGCTTGCAGAAAATCTTAAACCGCCGCCCAAGCGGATAGGGACCCATTACGGTAAAACCCGCATAGCGGCAGGCCGGGTCTGCCGACAGGAACTGATCGGCCAAATTGCCATTGGGGTGGCCCATGAAATCAGAAATCCACTTACGGTGATCAAAGGATACTTGCAGTTTTTGGAACACAAACCGGCATCGCGGCTGCCGGAAACACTGGATATCATATTGCAGGAAGTGGACCGGATTGAGGCTTTGCTTGCCGATTTCATATCCGTGGCACGGAATAAGGCAATCGTTAAAAAACCGGAAAATTTGAACCGGATTCTGGAAGAGTATTATCCGGTCATGGCGGCATATGCAGCCAGCTATTCCATCGCCGTTGAACTAAGCCTGGGGGAGCGCATTCCCGTACTGGATTTAAGCCAGCCGGAGATTCAGCAGTTGGTCATGCATCTGGTGCGCAACGGGGTGGAAGCCATGCCGGCAGCCGGCCGGTTAGCGGTGGGAACGGTCCGTGAAGCCGGCGTTGTTGTACTGTATATCCGTGATGAGGGGATAGGCATTCCGGCGGAGCAACTGGAAAGGATTTTTGATCCCTTTTACACCACCAAAGCCGGCAGTACCGGCCTTGGCTTGGCCATCGTCCTCGGCATTGCCGAAAGGCATCAGGGGAAGATTGAAATCTTATCCCAAGTCAATGTTGGCACTACCTTGCGTATATTATTTCCAATTTCACGGGCACAGTTATAAGGCATTGGGCTGGGGCTAGTCTGACATATGCTGACGAAGGTGATCATGCAGCGGGATTCTGTGGCGTTTAACCGAATCGGTTGAACGCCGTCTCTAT
>NZ_AFGF01000059.1 GCF_000219125.1 Acetonema longum DSM 6540 | reverse complement strand
ACCGAAGACGCCGACGGCCTAGCCACCGTCACCACCGACACCTATCACCACCAGAAACTAGACGCCGTAGCCGGCAGCAGCCTCTCCGGCAACACCCTCGTCATCAAAGCCGGAGACGACGTAGCCATCCAGGGCTCCGAGGCCGCAGCCAAGCAGGATGTCACCCTCAGCGGCGACAACGTCACCATCCAGGCGGCAGAAGAAAACAGCGGGAATGAATACAGGGAATCCGTCAAGAAATCCGGTTTCTCCCTCTCCTTTGACGGAGGCATCAATGTC
>NZ_AFGF01000058.1 GCF_000219125.1 Acetonema longum DSM 6540 | reverse complement strand
GGCTTTGCCGGCAGAGTCTTTTTCTCCGCTGCCTTTGGCTTTGATGTTAACCTTTCCTTCCGACTGCAGGCTGCTGCCCACAGCGGTGCTGATATGGGTGGTGGTTTCGGATTCTTGTTTGCTGCTGCCGATGCTGACGCTGACGTTGATTTGAGCCGGGTTGTCTTTTTTCGGGTCTCCCTTTTCCTTGGCGTCGGTGCCATGGGCTTTCTGCCAGGCTTTGTCTCCGGTTTCGATGGCTTTCCAGCCGTGCAAAACCGCCAGCCGGTCATCGTCCACCTCGCCAGCCCGCTCCAGGGAGTTCACAGCCTGGGTGACGGTGCTGACCAGACTGTTGCCGGCAGTGACGGTGAGGCCGGTTTGTTTGAATTGATAGGTGCTGTGGCTGTCGGTGGTGTTGGCGGCGGCTTCGATGGCGACGTTCTGACCGGTGATATCAATATCTTCTTTGGCAAGGATCTCGCTGGCCGAGAGCTTTACGTCGTTTTCGGCGGTGATGGTTACAGTGCCGTTGTCAGATCGGATGGTGCTCTTGATCTGTTCGGTCATGGCGGTGTCTTCGC
>NZ_AFGF01000057.1 GCF_000219125.1 Acetonema longum DSM 6540 | reverse complement strand
TTTTGCATAGCGCTTTTTTCTTTATAAAGCAAAAAGAATTCTGCCTCAGGCAAAATTCTTTTTATAGATGACCCTTGATACCTCTTTATATATTGCTGTTGGCGGCCTTCCAGCTTTCTTCCCGGATTAATTCCAACAGTTCTTTTTTGATATCAACAAAGATATCAGATACCTTGACATCATACTTGCGGGGGCGGTCCAGGGGCACATCAATGGCGGCCTTGATTTTTCCCGGGCGGGCGGTCATGACATAGACCACGTCTCCCATAAAAATGGCCTCATCCACATCATGGGTAACAAACAAGATGGTCTTGTGAGACTCTTCCCAAACATCCAGCAACAGTTCCTGCATGACGGTCCGGGTCTGAGCATCCAAGGCGCCGAAAGGCTCATCCATTAAAAGCACCTGAGGGTCATTGGCCAGGGCCCGGGCGATGGCCACCCGCTGCTTCATACCACCGGAGAGACTGCGGGGATAGGCTTCTTCAAATCCCTTCAGTCCGATTTTTTCGAGATAATACTGGGAAACCTCAGTTCTCTCAGCCTTAGATTTACCGGCCACATCCAGGCCAAACTCGATATTCTCCTTCACTGTCAGCCAGGGAAACAGGGTATAAGACTGAAATACCATGCCACGGTCCTTGCCCGGACCGTGGATCTGGCGTCCGTCCAGAATCACCTGTCCGCCGGAGGGATCCTCCAGGCCGGCAATCACCTTAAGGATAGTGGATTTGCCGCATCCCGAGGGGCCGAGGATGGTAATGAACTGGTTGGCTTGGACGGTGAAATTAGTGTTCTCCAAAGCTGTCACGGTATGCCGGTCAGCGTTGAAAGTCTTAGATACATTTTCTACAATCAATTTAGCCTGCATCAAACTGTCCCTCCCTTGCCAGTCCATGGGAACAGACGCCCCTGCAGCCACTTGAAGAAAATATCGATCAAGATGCCGATCACGCCGATCACGATAATGCCCACAATGATATGGGAGGTTTTCAGAAACCGTTGGGACTGCATAATCATATGCCCCAAACCTGAACCGGCGGCCACGATCTCAGCCACCACCAGATAGGTCCAGGCCCAGCCGAAAGTGATCCTAAGGGTATCAAGGATACCGGGAAGGCTGGCCGGCAGGATGATCCGGCGAAATACCCCCCGGGGAGACACGCCGAGAGTATAAGCGGTGTCAATTAAGTCAGAGGACACATTTTTCGTCACATCCATTACCATTAAGGTCATCTGAAAAAACGTGCCAAAAAAGATGACCGCAATTTTTTCGCTTTCCCCGATCCCCAGCCAGAGAATGAAGAGCGGAATAAAAGCCGAGGCCGGCATATACCGGATAAAACCCAGAATAGGTTCAAAGGCGGCTTCACAGACCTTGAGGCTGCCCATAAGGATTCCCAGGGGCACGGCAATCAGCGCCGCCAGTAAGAATCCCGCCGTTACCCGGAACATGCTGGCCAGAATGTCCTGGGTTAAGTCAAACTCTCTAAACAGCAGCAGGGCGTTTTCCGCCACCTGATCAGGCGCCGGCAGAAAGAGCGGCGGTACGATGCCGCCATAGGTCAGGACCGCCCAGAGCAGAAACAAGACTACAAAGGAGACAATGCTCAGGGACAGATAGAGCTGCGGCGAAATGTCAACTTTGGGGAGAAACAGTTTGCGCAGGGTCACATTATTCACCATCCAAAAGAGTAGTATGGAAAGAGGCTGTTGAAAGGCGTCTCTCCCAGCGGCGATGCCTTGTCAACAACCTCTTGACTGCGATAGATTGCTTGATGTTTTACTATTTTACCTTGCTAATAAAGGAATTGTCAATATACTTTGTTACCTCAGGCAGTTGGCTCAGGACCTTCTGGTCCACATAGAACTGACCGGCCCCTTTGGCCACCTCGTAGATCAAGCCGGGTTTTTCCTGAGTGCCGTAAAATTCCTGATTGCCTTTCAGATCATAGAACTTGATGGTTTTACTGTCAGAAGCCACTTCTTCCGGGGTTTGCTTGAACAGGACAGCCAGGATCTTGTTGGCTTCATCAGGATGGGTCTGCATAAAGGCAGAAGCCTCAGCCAGGGCTTCAACAATAGCCTGAGTCTCTTTAGCCGAATCCCTGGCAAAGTCCGCATGAACGGTCAATACGTCGGCAATCAGACCGGGAGTGTCCGTAGTGGTGGAGAGAATCATACCATTTTGGGCGACGGCTTTGGACAGGTGGGGTTCCCAGGTAACAGCGGCGTCCACCTTACCGGCCATAAACGCCGAGGCAGCTTCACTGGCCTTCACATCCACCGACTGGATATCCTTTTCGCTCAGACCGGCCCTGTCCAGGATGGCCTTTAAAAAGAAGTGAGAAGCCGAACCGGTGTGATAGGCAACCTGCCTGCCTTTCAGGTCAGCCACGGTGGCAATGCCTTTATCCTTGGCCACGACAAGTCCGTCGGCGCCGTTGGATGCGTCAAAAGCCCAAACCAATTTCAGCGGCAGGTCGGCGCCGGCAGCCGATATCGAAACGTCAAGGGAAGTTGCCATCGCCTGAATCTTTTTGGCAACCATTGCCTGCTTGCGATCGCCTACCCCCTCGATCGACTGCAGGGTTACGTCCAGGCCCTTAGCTTTAAACATGCCCTTCTCCTGGGCTATAAACAGAGCGGCATACCCGGTCCAGGGCGTATAAGCGATTACGATGGGCTGAGACTTGCCCGGCTGGGGCGCCTCCTGCCCGCCGCCGCAACCTGCCGCCAGCACAGCGGCCGTGGCTATCATGACGCATAACAATAATGCTGCTGTTTTCTTTTGCATAAATATCCTCCTGTAATGTAATTTTATAAACTCTCAGGATAAGATGTTCGACACAGCTGGGACAATTCCTGCTATCATTTTAATTATAATAAAAAATAAATTCGGGAGAAATCCTCCCGAATCGTCAGACTATTTCTCTTGCAAAGCCTTTTTCACCGCCGCCAGCAGCAGACTGTTCTGCTCTGAAGATCCAATGGATATCCGAACAAAAGTCGGCAGCTGCCACCCAGTCCCCGGTCGTATAATTATACCATCACGAGCCAGAGAACCGCACAATCCCGTACTGTCAAAGCCAAGGTCCACGAACAGGAAATTGGTTTGAGACGGATAGACCTTAAAACCGAGAACCGTAAACTCCCGGGTCAGCCGCTCCCGCTCCAGGCTGTTGCGGCGAGCTACAGAAGCCACAAAATCCGTATCATCCAAAGCCGAAATCGCTGCTGCCAGAACCAGGCAATTCACGTTAAAAGGAGAACGGACCCGCTGCAGCAGGGAAACGGTCTCGGCCCGGGCAATGCCGTATCCCAGGCGAAGTCCGGCCAGGCCGTATACTTTGGAAAATGTCCGGATGGTTAGGACATTGGGAAATTCGGCCAGAAGTTGAATGCCGGAAACAAATGCCGGATCCGTGACAAATTCGCCATAGGCCTCATCCAGAACCACCATCACATGTTCCGGCACCTGCCGCAAAAAACTGCGTAATTCCGCTCCTCTAATCAACATGCCGGTAGGATTGTTGGGATTACACAAAAAGATCATTTTGGTACGGGGTGTAACAGCGGCCAGCATTCCCGGAAGATCGGTCCTCATGTCTGATCCCCGGCCCACCCTCACCGGAATGCCGCCTGCCAGCCGGGCGGCAAAGGCGTATTGTTCAAAGGTAGGCTGGGGAATAATTGCTTCTTCCCCTGGCGAGAGGAAGCCCTGAGTGACCAGAGTAATGGTCTCGTCGCCGCCATTGCCCAGGTAAACCATGTCGGCCTCCAGAGTATAGAAGGAGGCGATTTGAGTCCGCAATGTTTTTCCTTCCGCATCAGGATAGCAATGAATCTGGCCGGCGGCAGCCTGAATGGCCGCCACTGCCTTGGGGGAAGGCCCGTAGGGGCTTTCATTAAAGGACAGCTTGACAATTTCCTCCCGGCCAAGCATCTGCCGGAGTTCTGACCGGGTCCGGTCCGGCATGGCGGGATGAAAGGCATGAAGTTCTTTTACGACAGAACGAGGCTCTATTCTCATCTTAACTCCCTTACCACAGTATTTCGCCGCTGATTGCCGACAGATCGCCGCTGCCGGTCAAGATCATCGCCGCTGTCAGTTCGGCGCGAATCTTCTCCAAATACAGGCTGACACCTTCACCTTCACCCCCGACGGCAGCCACTGCCATCGGCCGGCCAATCAGTACTCCATGGGCGCCTAAAGCCAGCATCTTCAATACATCTCCCCCGGTCCTGACGCCGCCGTCAACCAGAATGGCCATCTTGCCATTGACTGCTTCCACAATATAGGGCAGCACCTCGGCTGTCCCCGGAGTGTAATCCAGCGCCCGGCCGCCATGATTGGAGACCACGATGGCATCCACTCCGGCGGATTGACAGGCCTGGGCATCATCCGGCGTCATGATCCCCTTGACGATAAAAGGAATCGTGGTGTTTTGCTTGATGTAGGCCAATTCTTCTTGCGATTTCGGTCCGACCGGCTGTCCGGCATTGGACATATTGACCAAGGCGGCGGCGTCAATGTCTATGCCAAACGCCGTCGCCCCGGCTTCAGCGGCCTGTTTGGCCATTTCCACAACTTGATCCACCTCGCGGGGCTTAATAATCGGGATGCCACAGCCGCCGGCGTTTTTAACAGCCTCCAGTCCGGTTTCCCATATCTGGGGTTTAGGGCCGTCACCGGTCATAGCTATGACACCCGCCTGTTTACAGCCTCCCACAACGGCTTTAGCATATTCTTCTTCTTTCAAGGCATTATTCATATTCAGAGCAGTGCCAGCGATAGCGGCAGCAATCACCGGCATCGACAGGTCCATGCCCAATATCTTGCAGGCCAGATTCGGCTGGTTCTGCTGGTGCACAGTACGCAGATTAAAGCGATAACTGGCTAAAGCGTTGACATTATTGCGAAAACTGGTGCCGGTTCCAATCCCGCCCATGCCGGGAACCTCACCGGCGCAGGCCACACCGTCGCATACCGGACAAAGCCGGCAGGCGCCGGAAAATTTACGGCGGGCATTCGATTTCAAAGTCTGCCAATCCATTGATAAACCTCCTTTATGCACTAACGGCAACATTTGTAGAATTCTGGTTATATGACTGAAAATCCTGCCGATACTCTGCCTGCCTGGCAATCCCATGTGTATAAATCGCACATTTTAGTCCATAGTAATAATGGATGAAAAACAAAGCAGCGGAGGAACATGTCATGACGGTACTAGACAAGATGAATTTTCAAACCAGTCAGGTTTTCCATTCTATGTTTGATAAAGAAACCCCGAATTATCTGGAAGCAGCCAGTCTGTTTGCGATTATTGCCCAGGGCCGGCATACTGCGGCGGTACTCAGCGTACTGTACAACCAGGCGCGGGATCCAGGCCTCAGAAAATTGATCAAACAAGCTATCGAAGATCAAAATCGTCCCCTGATAGAGCGCTGCGAGAAACTATTGCAAGACGGCGGCGGCAAACTTCCCCGGTTTCGTCTGTCCCCCCGGGAGCTAAAAAGTGAATCTGGCGAATATCCGCCGGAAGTGACTCTGACCGACGAAGAGATTCTGATCAGTCTGGCCTCTATGGCAAAAGCCGCGCAAATGGCCATCCTTGGCGCTATGCAGCAATGCTATCAGCCCAACATGGCCAGAGTATTCCATGATGCGCTGGACTCCGGCTTAGACTTTGGCTACCGTCTGATGCAGTACGCTCTGGACCGGGGGATGTTACCGCATCTGGAAAAAATAGAACATTAGGGCCGTTGAAAAAGGCCCATCTGCGTTGTTACTCCTGCGGGCGTTCGACGTACCTCC
>NZ_AFGF01000056.1 GCF_000219125.1 Acetonema longum DSM 6540 | reverse complement strand
GCCCGAAGCCTACATCGGCAATGCGGCGAATCTGTTTGACGCTGACGGTGCCGTTGCGAATGCAGACACCAAGGAGTTTTTGCGCAAGTTTATGCAGGCATTCGCAGAATGGGTCAATAAAGTGGGATGACAGTAAAAATTCAAATGTACTCACGATATGCACTGGCCAGCGGGCAAGGACACAGAAGCTGACACCTGCCGAACGCAGACAAAATAGGGGGACAGGGATATAAAACAATATCCCTGTCCCCCTATTATTGCCGGACTTCTGGAATAGCTACAGAAACAATAGCGTTGATGTACGAAGCCCGCTCTTCCTTCCGGGAGATAGGGTGCCAAGAGGACAGAGCTGCGACACGCTACGCCACCACAGGTAAGCAAGGCAATGTGTTTTTGCTCACAACTCTTCTCCCCTACTGAAAATCTTTTACTCGCCTTGCAATATTTTGGCCACTTTTGGCGCCCTCAACAGTGCAGACGACTGCAGTCCGGATCCCAATAAAGGCCGCACGTAATACTTGAAAGCGTCGGTAACGTGATTGCCATCCTCATTGATATACTCGTCAGGCATAAGTTTTGTTTTACCCGCTATCTCTTCAAGCCTGACCAATCGATAATCGACTGAATAAAATCCAGTACGGTTGATAGTAACAGACCCATCTATGTCTTGCCACATCGCCATTTGAACTGCTCGTTCCCCAACTTCCCGGGCTTCTTGCTGATCGACATCGGAAACACAGCCTAAAAACGACCTCTGCAGGTAACCAAACGTATCACTGCGAACTCTGGGTATCCCTAATTTTCCCTTAACTTCTTGGGTCAGCAAATCCCCAAGGGCTCCCGTTCCAGAAAGAGTTAAATTACCGTGAGAATCTACGTCGATATCCTTGCGTAAAGACGCTAGAATAGGTATGCCGGAATCATCCTTTATTCCTTCTGATACAGCTACAACACACCTCCCCAGCCGATCATAGATCCTCTTAATGTCGCCAAGGAATTTGTCAATATTAAATCTTCGTTCCGGAAGATATATCAGGTGCGGACCATCGTCCGGATATTTCTGAGCAATTGCGGAAGCTGCAGTAAGAAAGCCTGCATTACGTCCCATGACGATTCCCAGGTAAACTCCAGAGAGAGCCCGTGTGTCAAGATTAATACCTGTAAACGCCTGAGCGACAAATCTTGCTGCTGATCCATAACCCGGAGTATGGTCATTAAGCACCAAATCATTGTCAATCGTCTTCGGGACATGAATAGCACGAAGATCATATTTTGCCATTTTTGCCTCTTCATTTACAATACGTACGGTATCTGCCGAATCATTTCCCCCGATATAAAAGAAATACCGTACATCATGAGCCTTGAGCACTCTAAATATTTCATGGCAATATTTGCTGTCAGGCTTTACCCGTGTTGACAATAGCGCAGAAGAAGGCGTCAGTGCGACTTGCTCCAAATTATGCGTCGTCTCCTGAGTAAGGTCAAGAAAATCCTCATTAAGCAGACCCTCCACCCCTTTAATCGCTCCATATACTTTTGTAACCTGAGGAAATTTTCTCGCTTCCAGGACAAGCCCGGCCAGTGTCTGATTGATAACCGCAGTAGGTCCTCCCCCCTGAGCAATAAGGACTTTACCTGCCAATGACATATTTGCTACCTCCCACAACTATAAAATGGATTTTCCCTGAATGCTTCATGGATATAATAATATTATTACCATCTGCTGATCATCCAGAACCAGAGTTTACAGAAATTGTAAGGACGTTCTCCAAACTAAACTTTTGTTAGACTTCATATAAATAGAAATACCCTACAAATACAAAAGCTCCTGCAATTTCAGGACATTTGCAGAGCTTCGGCATCCACCAATTTGTTGCACCCAATCCAGCTTCGTCATTACCAATAAAGCGTATATAGAACATCTATTTCTTCACCTTTGGCAAATTCAACAGGTAATTAAAAGGCCCCTTTCAGTTTGGGATATCTAACTGAAAAGGGCCTCATTATATTTTATACTTGCCGCTGATTACAAAAGCTCCTGCAATATCAGAACATCTTGCAGGAGCTTCAACATCACCGATCAGTATTTGTTTCTCCACTGCAATAGAATCGATGAATGGATAATGACTGCTACAGAACCTATATTATGCACCAAAGCGCCTAAAACAGGATTCAGGATGCCCATGACTGCCAACCCGATTGCGGCGAAATTTAAAATCATAGAGGCCGCCAGGTTTATATGAATCGTCCGCATCACTTGTCTTGAGAGAAGGAGTAAATGAGGAATTTCCTTGATATCATCGCCAACAAGGACAATATCGGCAGCCTCAACGGCAATATCACTGCCCACGCCGCCCATGGCAATGCCGACCTGCGCCGCTTTAAGGGCCGGTGCATCATTAATTCCATCGCCTACCATGCAAACCGGCTCGTCTTGTTCCTGGTATTGCCGGATTACAGTTAGTTTATCTTCAGGAAGGCAGTTGGCCTTTACATACTGAATGCCTGCAGTTCCGGCAATGTGATTTGCCGCCTGCGTAATATCTCCCGTTAACAGCAGTGTATTGATTCCCGTGCTTTGAATCGCTTGGACCGTATTGGCGGCGTCAGGTCGAATGGCATCGGCTAACGCAACGAAACCGATCACTTGTCTGTCATCTTCCATTACATAGATGACAGTGCACCCCTCCGCCTTAGCCAGTTCAACCTCTTTAACGAGCTGATCCGGCAAATTCAGCGAGTGATCAACCAGCAGCGCCTCGTTTCCTGCGAGTATGCTCCGGCTTTTTACCTTGGCCGAGACGCCCCGTCCGGGTATAAGCAAGAAAGTTTCCGGTTCAACCGGCGATTGGCGATAGGTTTGTTTGTAGTGCGCGACAATAGCCTTGCCCAGCGGATGCTCCGAACGCATCTCCGCACTGGCTATCATCTCAAAAAATTCTGTATGACTGATATCAAAACTGCAATTTACTATTTTCACAACAGACGGCTTGCCATATGTAAGTGTACCTGTCTTATCAAAAGCAATACGTTTAACTTTTGCCAGCCGTTCCAATGCATCGCCCCGACTCACTAAAATGCCATATTTCGTTGCGTTGCCGATCCCAGCCATAATGGCAGTAGGTGTCGCCAAGACCAGAGCACAGGGGCAAAACACAACAAGCACTGTAACAGCGCGAATCATCTCACCTGTTACCAGCCATGTGACAGCGGCGGAAACAAGGGCAGCAATAACAATCCATGTAGCCCATTGGTCAGCTGTAGCAACAATTTGGGCCTTGCTAGCATCTGCGGATTCCACAAGACGAACCATTCGCTGTAATGAACTGTCCTCGCCGACTTTTTGCGCCACCATATCAAAAGTTCCAAACTGGTTGACTGTCCCGCTTTGTACTGCATCACCCTCGCTTTTATCGACAGGCAAGGCTTCCCCTGTCATTACAGACTGATCAATAGAGGTTTGTCCTTTGGTAATAATACCGTCAACAGCAATGGTTTCGCCGGCAAGTACTCTCAGAGTATCGCCAATTTTCACTTGTTCAGCCGGGATTATCAGGTCCTCGCCGTCTCGCACGACTCGTGCCTCAGCAGGTGTTAGACGGATCAATTTTTCGATTCCGGCGCGGGCTTTTGCCACTGTCCGCTCTTCCAAATAAGCGCCGACCGTCATGATGAACGCCACTTCGCCGGCGGCAAAAATCTCACCAATAGTAACCGCTGCCGCCAAAGCAATCGAGACAAGAACGTCGGCTTTGATATCAAAATCTTTGATAAGTGCAGCCGCAGCCTCTTTGACAATGGGAATGCCACAAAACAGGATAGCCACCCACGCTGCGTCCATAGGCAATTTACCAATATCAAAAAAACTGATAATGAGAGAGACAAAAGAAATTCCCAAGAAAAGCAAAGTACGCTTATCATCGTTTTCCAGATACGATATCAAAACATCACTCCTTATACGTATAGGGGTATATGTATACCAAGGCGATTATACCCCTATGGGTATGCAATGTCAAATAAAAAAAGCAACCGTTGCGGGTTGCTCTGAATTGTCACAATCTGGGGTTTGTGTTACAAACGCGAAAAATGTTCTACTGCTTTTGCAAAGTTGGAAATCGTCTTCTCGGCATCTCCCTGTTCTATGCCTTCACGAACACAATGATGAAGATGGCCTTCTAAAACAACCTGTCCCACCTTATGAAGCGCCTTTTTCGCCGCATTAACTTGTATCAGCAGTTCCTCACAAGGGATATCTTCATCCACTGCTTTATCAATGGCTCTGAGTTGTCCTATAATTTTATTAATTCGTCTATGCAGATTATCGGCATCCATACATTGGCGCATTTCATTACCTCCTAGATACCCACAGGGGTATATTAACAGAATATCATGCTTTCCATCTTATGTCAATGTCGCTGCGATAACCCGTGTCAGTCAGCGACTAGCCAGTTGATTTAATTTCGCTGCAAGATACATGCCGAGGCCGATAATACTTTCAACATGCAGAATATCCGCAATGGAAGGGTCGTAAAGCACCGTGGCATTGGCCCGGACTTCTTCGTCACCTTCCCACATAACTATACACAGAGGTATTTCAGGAAATGCATGAAAAACAACGGATGCACTGCCCAATGAAGCGGATTGGCCTCCCAGAGCAGCCGCACAGGTCAACAGCTCTTTGGGCTGTTTTCCAAAGGTTTTGAGAAGAACTTCAATTGTATTCTTACGAAATGCAGGATAAAAAAGTGCTCCACCCTTAGGTATTTCTTTTAGCGATACCCATTTTTTATCTGGCGTAGGGGATATGTCTGAAAACGATAGGTAGTTAAGAATTATGATGGATGCCGTAATGTCAGGAATCTGCCCGGCAGTTTTTCCGGTAATGGTTTCATTGCGGCAGTCCAGGATATACTCTGAATTAAAAAACGGCACGGTGAATTGGTTTTTGCTGCTGCAGTAGGATACCGAGCGTCGGGAGACAATCTCTTCAGGCAGCTTTTTCTTTACATCCTGCCACCCTTTATCATAGGCTATGCGATAATTCGTTTCCATTGGCATTCTCCTTTCTTACGTTTGATTCACTAATTCCACGTTGCTTTCCTTTGTTTGCACTATATAGCGCTAAGAGGTCAAGAGGGGCAGCAGATTTTAATAAATAATCCGGTTCTATTTCCGTGCATCGGTTAGCCGCTGCCTGTAAATCGTAAAAGGTTTCCCATTTTGCTTTGACTAATTCCTTCCCTGTTAGTCTAAGCAAGAAAGCGGGATGATAGGTCGCGATAGCCGGTATCCCATATTTGGTTTGAAACCATTTTCCACGGTCCTTTGTTATGCGAGCGTTGGCGTTAAGAAGGTACTTTAAAGCAACACTTCCCAAAGCGATGATAATTCTAGGTTTTACAGCGGCTAATTCGTTATCTAACCATCGCGTTGCACAAAAGCTGCCTTCATCGACGGTAGGCGTTCGGTTTCCCTTGGGGCGGCATTTTATTATGTTTGTCGTATAGACTCTGTCTCTTGTAATCCCAACACTCCATAGTGCTTTATCAAGCAACTTCCCCGAGTTGCCGATTAAAGGCACCCCAAACTGATCTTCTGTCTCGCCGGGGCCTTCTCCGACGATAGCGATGGGACTGGCCATACTGCCATTAAACGCTGTGGGACCCAGGTTCCCTTCATTGCACAAATGACAGAGATTGCATTGATAGAGTTTTTCTATCAATTCGGTGTGCAGATTCACTGTAATCACCTCAAGTGTTTTTTCTTCCGGTTCGCAGTATATATACAACTTTGATTATATCTCTTTTTATGTCCTTTATAATACATTTATGTTAAGATAATTATAAGTTTCTTAAATTTTCATGTGAGATTGGAGGAGCTATTTTTATGATCGCATCTGCAATTGTCCGGAATATCCGTGACATTGTCGGCGCCGAATATGTTCTCGATTCAGATCTGGACCGTTTCGGCTATTCCTACGATGCGTCCTTTGTGCCTCTGTTTCCGGCTAATTTGCCGGATCTGGTGGTACGGCCGCTCACTACCGGGCAGGTATCCCAGGTGATGAAACTGGCGAATGAACACAACATACCCGTTACTCCCCGGGGAGCGGCCAGCGGACGTACCGGCGGCTCTATCCCGCTGCAAGGAGGCATCTCCCTGTCCCTGGAGCGGATGAACAAAGTGATTGAGCTGGACGAAAAAAATATGATGATCACGGTGGAAGCCGGAGTACTGACCGGTGACATATACAACCTGTGTGCCCGGAAAGGGCTCTTCTACCCGCCGGACCCGGCCAGTTACAAGTTCTCGACCATTGGCGGCAATATCGCCGAAGATGCCGGCGGCATGAGAGCCGTAAAATATGGTGTTACCCACAACTTTGTCATGGGTTTGGAGGTCGTGCTGGCCGACGGCACTGTCATCCACACCGGCGGCAAATCGATCAAAAATGTCACCGGCTATAATCTAACGCAGCTTTTCACCGGTTCGGAAGGAACTCTGGGCGTCGTGACCAAGGCAATTCTGCGGCTTATACCCATGCCGAAGTATCGCAATACGCTGCAGTTAATATTCTCTTCCCTGGACGGAGCCTGCGCCACCATCCATCAAATGCTGCAATCCGGCGTCGTACCTGCTTCCGCCGAACTGATGGACCGCACCTGCCTGAACGCCATTTCCCGCAACCGCAAAATGGAATTTCCTGAAAAGGCGGAGGCTTGTATTGTGACCGAGGTGGACGGCGCCGAAGAATATGAAATCAAAAAACAGGCCGAGCAAATTGAAGCCATCGCCCGCAAAAATGATGTCATTGAGCTGCGCGTCGCCAAGACAGCCCAGGAGGCTGATGAAATTTGGGCGATTCGTCGCGCCCTGAGCCCTGCAGTAGGCGCTCTGGCGCCTGATCGGGTCAGTGAAGATATCTCGGTCCCCCGCAACGAGTTTCCGGAGATCGTACGACAAATCCGCCAGATCGCCGGCAAATACAATCTTGCTTTTGCCGTATACGGACACGCGGGAGACGGTAACCTGCACCCTTCCATTCTCTGCGATATGTCCGATCCGGAACAGGCGCCCCGCGTACATGCCGCGGTGGAAGAAATATTTGCCGCCACTTTGGCGCTGGGCGGCACTCTATCCGGTGAACACGGCATCGGCATCACCAAACAGCATTATATAAAAGATGCCCTGAGCGAAGCAGGTGTCAACACTCTGAAAGCGGTTAAACAATCGCTGGACCCTAAAGGGATACTCAACCCAGGGAAAATGTGGTAAGGGAGGAAACCACCTATGACTAAAGATAAAACAGCTTTGCTGAAAGAAATTAACGCCATCGTGAGTCAATGCGACCGCTGCGGTTCCTGTCATCTGGTCTGCCCCCTGTTTGCCGTAAAAGACCGGGAGGTTTGCGGCTCACGCGGCAAAATAAACGCAGCCCGCGCGCTGATTAAAGGCGGTATAGCACCGGAAGCCGCTATTCTGGAGGCAGTCGAATTCTGCCTGCTCTGCGGCGCCTGCACCGACGTATGCGCCAGCAAAGTAAAAACCCCGGACGCCATGATGAAGGTCCGACAGTATCTCGCCGCCTCCTCGCAAAAAAGCCAAGGCTACTCTGACACAGAGAAGCAGGATATGGAGCGGGGTTATCAAACCCTGGTCGAATGCTGTAAAAACCTGCCGTCTGCTAAAGGCGCGCAGGATACTAAAGTTTCCTATTTCTTCGGCTGCACTGCGCGGCTGACCAGTCCTGACAGCGCGATTCAGACCGTAAAACTGTTAGCCTCAACTGCCAACGTCGCTTTGAAAAATAGCGCCTGCTGCGGCCTGCCGGCTCTTATTCGCGGCCGTATCGACGAATATCTGGAGAATACCAAAAAAAACATTGAGCTCTACAAAGAGGCCAACACGATCGTCTGCGACTGCGCCGGCTGCAGCGATGTCCTCAAAAAGGCCGCCTCATATCTGGCTGACGATGCCGAATGGGCGGAACGGGGCAAGGTTTTCAGCCAAAAGGTCGTTTCACTGAGCGAGTATTTGGCGAAAATAGGCTACACGCCTCCGAAGAAGGTCGCGGAAAAGATAACCTATCAGGACCCTTGCCGCTTAGGCAGAAACCAGGGCATCAAAAAAGCGCCCCGGGATCTTCTGAAAGCCGCCGGCGACTATGTGGAGATGCCTGGCTCTGACACTTGCTGCGGCGGTTCCTGCTTCTTCCCGTCAGATTATCCGGAAGCCGCCGATGCCTTGGCCGCTAAAAAGCAAGCCAGCATCGAAAAAACCGGAGCTTCCATTGTGGCCACCGAATGTCATCGCTGTCTCGGCCGGCTCAAAAAAGTCGCAGCCAAAAGCGGCGGCAAATTCCGGGCCGTGCATATCAGTGAATTATTGTAACTGTCGTTATCTAAGGTAAAACCCAGCGCCTGTTATCTGAACCGCACGATGAAAACATACAATGAAAGAGAAAACCTCCAGTTGCAGGATAGAATTACGGCTGGAGGTTTTCTTTTATTTAAAAATAGTGGAAATACTTCATCTTAATGTTATAATGTAGTAAAAACTTTAAAATGGAGGGGATTCTGTGACGGACCATGTTTTTTACCGCAATCTAAAAAAGCAGTACAAAGAGGTTTCCCATGGTGAAGGAATCTATCTGTACGACACCGATGGCAACCGTTATATTGATGCGGCATCGGGAGCAGCCGTATCCAATCTCGGGCACGCCCACCCCAAAGTCATCCGGGCCATGGAAGAACAAGCCCGCAAAGTAGCCTTCAGTCATCTCTCCCGCTGGACTTCGCCGGCTATCCGGGAGCTGGCGTCTCTGACCGCCACCCTGGCTCCGGGTACCCTCAATAAGCTGTATCTGGTTTCCGGCGGTTCGGAAGCCACTGAATCGGCGCTGAAAATGGCGCGGCAATACTACCTGGAGCGGGATGGCGCCGCTTCTCCGAAGCACCGGATCATCTCCCGCTGGAAAAGCTTTCACGGCAATACTATCGGCGCTCTGTCCATGACCGGTGACAAACGCCGCCAGAAATATATGCCGCTGCTCCTGGATTTCCCTCATATTCCCCAGTGTTACTGTTACCGTTGTCCCTTCAGCTGTCAGCCGGAAACCTGCGGCGTCGAATGTGCCCATGCCCTGGAGACGGCCATCAAAGAAGCCGGCCCCGAGAACGTCGCCGCCTTTATCGCTGAGACAGTGGTAGGCGCCGCCTGCGGTGCTTTGGTTCCTCACCGGGATTATTTCAAAATCATCCGACAAATTTGCGATCGCTATGATATTCTGTATATTGACGATGAGGTCATGGCCGGATTTGGCCGGACCGGCCGCATATTCGCTATTGATGAATGGGATGTCATTCCCGATCTCATCTGCGCAGCCAAAGGCATGAGCGCCGGTTACTCGCCTCTGGGCGGCGTTATTGCCAAAGACAAAATTTACGATACTTTTAAAAATGGTTCCGGCAGCTTTGTCCATGGCCATACCTATGGCGGCAATCCCTTGTCAGCCGCTGTCGCCGCCGCCGTGGTAAAGGTTCTCATTGAAGAAGACCTGGCAGCCAATGCCCGCACGGTTGGTGCCTATCTTTTGCAGAATCTCCGGGAAAAGCTGCTGCCCTTCGCCTATGTAGGCGATGTGCGTGGTATCGGGCTCATGCAGGGGGTGGAACTGATTAAGAATAAAGCCACCAAAGAACCATTCCCGGCCGGCGCCGGCATCGCCGAAAAACTGACTATCACTCTGATGAAGCATGGCGTGATCGTTTACCCCGGCACGGGTAATGCCGACGGTGAAAACGGCGATCAGTTCCTGCTGGCGCCGCCGCTCATTCTGACCCACAGTCAGGCTGATGAACTGGCCGACCGGATGGTGGCTGCTTTTGCCGAATTTGAGGCTGTAGCCAAAACCTATCAATAAATAGGAAAAGAGGGGACAGATATGGAAAAGCTGATCATCACCATTGCTCCCACCGGCAATGTGCCAACCAAGGCTATGACGCCCCATGTTCCGGTCACTGCTGCCGAAATCGCCGCCGATATCGTCACCTGCCACCAGGCCGGCGCCGCCGTCGCCCACATTCATGCCCGGGACCATGCCGGCCTTCCTACCGCCGGACTCGAATGTTTCCGGGAGATCTGGCAGGCCCTGGATCAAACCGGCTGTCCGGTCATCCGGCAAATCTCCACCGGCGCCAGGGCCGGCAACTCGGCTGAAGCCAGGGCCGAAGCCCTCTCCCTCGACCCCGAATCCGCCAGCCTTACCACCGGGTCCACTAATTTCCCCAATAAAGCCAATCTTAACGATCCGGATCTGATTCATTTCTTGGCCCAAACCATGCACGAACGCAACATCAAACCTGAAATCGAGATTTTCGACCTGGCCATGATCAACAATGCCGTGGAACTCCAGAAAAAAGGATTACTGGCTTCTCCCCTGCAGTTCAATCTGGTCATGGGAGTCAAGGGCGCTATTCCCGCCACTGCTAAAAATCTGTTCTTCCTGGTTGACAGCCTGCCGCCGGGTTCGGTCTGGACTCTCTCGGCCATTGGTCCTCAGCATCTGCCTCTGTCCATGATCGCCATGGCCCTTGGCGGCCATATCCGGGTGGGGGTGGAAGACAACATCTATTATAGTAAAGGGGTTCTGGCCACCAACATTATGCTGGTCGAGCGAATCGTCGCTTTGGCTAAAGCCATGGGACGGGAACTCGCCTCCCCGGCGGAAGCCCGCCGGATACTTGGCTTAGCCGGCTGAAAACAGGATCATAGACCTGAAAAGGAGATGGCGCACCGGGTTTTATGAAGCCCAATGCGCCATCTCCTTTCAGTGTCCGGCTATTCCTTATAATACACCCCGAACTTATTGCATCCCTCTTCAAAATCAGCCAACGTCTGTGTGGTTTGTTCCAGATCATAGGTCCCGGCGGATATAACCAGCGCATTGACCAGACTCAAAGGAGCCACAAACGAATCAATAAAGGAAGGCGTGGAGCTCTGGGCCAGCAGCAGCACTTCACTGTATTGAGCTAAGGGGGAGGTCAGAGTATCCGTTATGCCAATGGTCGACGCTCCCTTTTCCCGGGCGTACTGCATGCTCTCCACGGTCTGACGGGTATAGCGGGCAAAGGAGAAACCGATCACCAAGTCTTCCGGTCCAACTCCGGCAAGCCCTTCCACAAAAAGATTGCCGCTGACCATCTGACAGTTTTTAAACAGAAGCTGAAGGTAAAAATGCAGAAACTGCCCTAACACCACAGCGCTGCGCAAGCTGACGATATAAATCCGCCGGGCGCCGATAATCTTGTCTACAGCCAGTGCAAAGTCCTTTGTGTTGAGGCTTTCCAGCGTTTGCCGCATATTGTCGCTGTCCATATTAAATACACTCCGGACAATATCGGTCCGGCTGTCTTTTGGGGAAAGTTTCAGGCGATCCACCGTAGTGATGCGGTTACGCACCATATCCTGCAGTGCTTTCTGCAGCTCCGGATAACCGTCATAGTCCAACAGCACGGCAAACCGGATCACGGTGGCTTCACTGACTGACAGCAGCTGACCTAATTTAGACGCGGTCAGAAATACGGCTTGATCATAATGCTGCAGCATATATTCGGAAATTTTTTTATGACTCTTAGACATCTGAGGATACTGTTCCTGAATTCGCTTGGCCAAAGGTTTACGCACGATGACACCCCATCATCTTATCTTTTGTAACAGTATACCATTTTTTCCTGCTTTGCACATGCTTATTAAGCGGCTTACACCTTATAATAGTATCGTCTCCTGAAGGGAAATGATTAAACAAACCGGCCCCATCATAAAACGATGCGGGCCGGTTTGTTGCAAGCCGATATTTGATTTATTGGATCAAGCCCTGAGACTTTAACCACTGTCTCGCGACTTCTTTGGCGTCTTTCTTTTCCAAATCCACCTGCGCATTTAAAGCGGCCATTTCCTCATTGCTAATTTTCCCGGCTAGCAGATTCAGAGCATCGGCGATTTGGGGGTGTCTTTTGAGCAGGTCCTCCCGGACGATCGGCGCGGCATAGTAAGGCGGGAAAAAGTTTTTGTCGTCTTGCAGAACCTTGAGTTTAAACGCCGGAATACGTCCGTCCGTAGCGAAGCCGTCAATTACATCCACTTTTCCGTCCCGGGCGGCGGCATAAGTCAACCCTGGGTCCATGCCGTTCACATTCTTGAAATTCAGGCCATATGCCTCCCGCAATCCTTTATAGCCATCCGGGCGCTCCAGGAATTCGGGGGTGCAGCCCATCACCAGATTGGGAGCTTTGACAATAAGGTCGCTAAACTTTTCAATGCCCATCTCCGCCGCTTTATCCTCACGCATGGTGAGAGTGTACGTATTGTTGAAGCCGAAAGGCTTAAGCCAAGTGATCTGTTTTTGATCCCGGTAGATTTGCGCGACTTTTTCGTAAGCCTTTTGCGGATCATTAATCAGCGGCTGCTGCAGCAGGTTGATCAGGGCTGTTCCTGTGTATTCCGCATAAATCTGGATGTCGCCCCGATCCAGGGCTTGCGCAACAATGCTGGTTCCTCCCAGGAAGGGTTTAGTCTCCACCGCGAGACCGGTCTTGTCCTCGATGATGTATTTCATCATATATACCAGGATATCTTGCTCGGTAAAATTTTTGCCGCCGATGACAATGCGGTCGCTTTTATCACTGCCCAGGGAGCATCCTGCGACAGCAGCAGCCAGAAAGATCACCAGCAATAACCATGAAATTTTTTTCATGAGGTCCCTCCTTTAAACGGTTCTGAGTTATTTTTGCAGACCTTTCGGCTGCACAGACCCTTCGAGTCGTTTCAGCACATAGTCAAAGACCATTGCCAGTAATGCGGCAGGCAGGGCGCCGGCCATAATCAGTTCGGAATTCGCCATGGAAATGCCCCGGAAAATAAGATCTCCCAGTCCGCCGGCGCCGATCAGGGCCGCTAAGGTTGCCACGCCTACCAGCAGGACGCTGGCAGTTCGTATCCCGGCCATGATGACCGGCAAAGCCATCGGGAGTTCAACCATGAACAAAACCTGTTTCGATGTCATCCCCATGCCAATTCCGGCTTCAATCACCGCCGGAGCGACTCCCGCAATACCGGTATAGGTATTGCGCAATACCGGCAGCAGTCCGTATATCGTCAAAGCCACAATGGCCGGGAGTTCTCCGATTCCCATGAGCGGTATCATAAAACCAAGCAGCGCCAAACTGGGTATGGTCTGAAATACCGCTGTTACGCCAATAATCGGTTCGGCCCATCGCCGGTAACGCGTCAGAAGAATCCCCAGCGGTACCGCTATTAAATTCGCTAAAAGCAGCGAAATCATTGTCAATTCAATATGTTGCAACGTTGCAAACACAATATCTTCCCAGCGATTTTGCATGATGACCAGCAAATCTACGATGCTCTCCACCCCCATTTTAATGCTCTCCTAAATGCGCCGACATAACGTTTACCAGGCTGGCGCGGGTAATTGCGCCAAGCAGCCGGCGGTCTTGATCAACAACCGGCAAAAATGCGATGCCGTTTTTGCTGATGAGATGAACAGCTTCAGCCAGGGATTGAGTCGCTTCGAGAACTAAGGGCACCTCTTGCAGCACATCCTGCAAAGTCATGGTTTCGTTCTGGTAATGGCTATGAATATCCCAGATCGAAGCCTTCCCCATCAGTTTGTTGTCTTTATCCACCACCAGCAATGTATCGACTTTGTGCCGATGCATCAACAAGATGGCCTCCGCCAGCCCCCGGGAAGGACGGGAAGCGATCGGCTTGACCATCACCTCGGTAATGGGAGGGTATACTGCCTGCCGGTTTAATCGGTTTTCCCCGATAAAATTTTTCACAAATTCATCCGCCGGATGACGCAGGATTTGTTCCGGCGTGTCAAATTGGACAATGCGCCCTTTGTTCATGATGCAGATACGGTTGGCGATTTTAAGGGCTTCATCAATATCATGGGTAACGAATATAACCGTCTTATGAATTTTTTCCTGCAGTTGCACGAGCTCATCCTGCAACTGTTCCCGGCTGATCGGATCCAGCGCGCTAAAAGGCTCATCCATCAGAATGATCGGCGGGTCGGCCGCCATGGCCCGGATAACCCCAATCCGCTGCTGCTGGCCGCCGCTCAGTTCGGCCGGATATCGGCTGCCGTAAATGTCAGGATCCAAATTGACCATCCGCATGAGCTCGGAAACCCGGTTATAGTATTGGTCAACCGGCCACTTCTTCAATTTCGGCACCAGCGCCACATTGTCGCGGATCGTCATATGCGGGATCAAACCTATATGCTGGATGACATAGCCGATGTCCCGCCGGAGATTGACTGGGTTTTCTTGGCTGATATCCCGCCCTTGAATGTATATTTTGCCACGGGAAGGCTCGATCAGGCGGTTGATCATTTTCAAAGTTGTAGTTTTGCCGCAACCGCTGGGGCCGATGAGAACAACGATTTCCCCTTCGCTAATCTGCAGGTTTATTTCCTGCAAGACCTCTTGTCCGTTATGATATGTTTTGGATATTCCTTTGAATTGAATCATCCCATCCCCCCTAGTTTTTTTATTTTCGTCCCTAATGAGAAGGACGCTGTCAGCAATCACCCAGCCAGAAACCGACAACTTCATTATATGTTTAAAGTTGTTACTTTGTCAATTTTTTTATTGTTTTAATACCCCTGATTTATCCTTTAGTATTTGTTTATAGACGCAAAAAAACCGCTTTAGGCGGTTTTGAGAATATCATCTTTCACTTGTACCTCTTCCGGCTCTCTTATCAGTCTGTTCCGGGGTTGCATATCAAAGTCCCAGGCCATAAATTCTGTTGGCATTATCAAAAAACACTTTGCCGTGCTGTTCTTCCGGAATAATATGGGCGACAAATTCAATATAATTGGAAATATTGGCCAGAGGCCAATCTGTTCCGTAGAGCAGGCGGTCATAATTATCGAGATATTCCAGCCAGAGTTTTAAAAAGTCAATGTACCCGCGCTTTCTGGCGAAAAAATCCGGCATATTTGCGATCCGGCCTTCCAAAAGTCCCGAAAGATCAGCCGCTACATTTTCATTCTTATCCATGATCGCCACAGCATCCACCAACCAGGGATTGCCAATATGGCACATGACAAATTGAACCTGCGGATAGCGTACGGCTGCCTCATCCAGAACCATGGGGTGACTGTATTTTAAAAGGGCCTGACTGGTGGCCGTCAGGCCGGTATGAACAGCTACCGGCTTTTTATACTGCATCGCCAGCTGATAAAAGGGGTCAAGCACCGGATCGTAAATATAAAAGTGATTGTAGCCCGGATATAGTTTTATGCCGACGCAATTCTTTCTTTGCAGGTGCTTTGCCACCAAATCAGCCTGTTGTACAATCTCTCCCGTGTTAAAACAGGTGCTGTCCAAGCCTATGCAGTAGCTAAGATAGTCAGGATAGTTGTGCTGGCTCAATTCCAGACCCCGGTTGCCCATAACGACAGCATGAACAATATTATGCTCGGCATATTGACCTTTCAGATGCTCACTGCTATTTTCATGACCCGCCAATTCTGCAATATGGTTAAAATAGGGTTCCTCCCGGCAGAAATGGATATGGGCGTCAATTATCCCTGGAATCTTCATAATATTAGTCCTTCCTCGCGTGTTTTCTTAATCTGTTAATATTATATGGATTATTTTTTTAGAAAAACAAGACGGATAGTTTTATTTTATCATATCGTAGAACATTTACGTAAGAAGAAATACACGACAAACAAAGTATTATTAGGCAAAGTGCGTACCTTTTGCCATTGAACCGGCACCTTGACCATTCCCTTTATGTAAGACTACAATAATAAATGATACGTAAACCTTGAAATTATTAAAGCAGGTGAAAGCATGCCCTTTTCCTCCTCGCTGCTGGTGACGATGTTCGAATGGATGAGCGTGATAGCCACGACAGCTTTTATCCTGTCCCAGACAAAAGTATTTCAAAGACTGATAAAATATCGGACCAACTACGGCGATAAGCTGAAGCTGATCCTGCTGTTTGCATTGCTGGCTATTTTCAGTACCTATACCGGCATTCCGGTACACGATGCCCTGGCCAATTCACGGGTGATCGGCGCTATGACTGCTGGTTTGCTGGGGGGACCGGCCGTTGGCGGCGCCGCAGGACTGATTGCCGGTATTCATCGCTACTGTTTAGGAGGGTTCAGCGCTTTTGCCTGCGCCATATCCACCACAGCCGAAGGAATATTGGGCGGTCTGTTCCGGTTGTATTACAGAGAACGCCCCATCCCCTGGCCGGTCGCCCTGGCGGCCGGAGTCTGCGGCGAAACCTTGCAGATGTTAATTATCCTGGCGGTTGCCCGGCCTTTTCAGGATGCCTGGGGGCTGATCCAGGCCATTGCAGTGCCGATGATCACCGTTAACCCGGCAGGTATCGCCATCTTTATTGTTATTGTCAACAATGCCATTGAGCAGCACAGCCGGATCGGCGCTGTCCAGGCGCAAAAGGCGCTGCACATTTCCACGCAAACCCTGCCTTATCTGCGTCAGGGCCTGACGCCCTACTCGGCGGAAAACACAGCCGCCATTATTCACGGCTTGAATGAGTATGCCGCCGTAAGCATTACCGACCAGCAAACCATCCTTGCCCACATCGGCGCAGGCAGTGACCACCATATTCCCCGAACCAGCCCGCTCACCCTGGCTACCAAGGAAGTTTTGAAAACGGGCTTGATCCAGACAGCCGCAACCAAGCGTGAAATCGGTTGCAACCATCCCGGGTGCACTTTGGGCAGCGCGGTGATCGTTCCGCTGAAACACGGCCAACAGGTCATTGGTGCACTGAAATTGTATCATACCGCCGAACGCTGCATTTCTCCGCTGGATATGGAACTGGCCTCCGGGCTGGCGCATCTGTTCTCCACTCAGCTGGAACTGGCCGAAATTGACCGCCAGTCCCAACTGGCTGCCCATGCCGAGATGCGGGCCCTGCAGGCCCAGATCAACCCGCATTTCCTGTTTAATACATTAAACACCATCAGTTCCCTCATCCGCACCCGTCCGGAAACTGCCCGGGATATTATCATCAAACTCAGCACATTTTTTCGCCATAGCATGCAAAAATCCAGCCATACCATTCCTCTGTCCGATGAACTGACACAGGTAAACGCCTACCTGTCCATTGAACAGGCGCGTTTTGGCGATAAACTAGCCGTCACTTATAATATCGATCCCCGGACAGAAACCGTGCTGATACCGCCCTTTACCATACAGCCGCTGGTTGAAAACGCCATTAAACACGGTCTGCAGCCGAAGGAATCAGGCGGCGCCATCAGTATCACCTCCCGTTTGGAGGGCGCCGATGCCGTCATTTCGATTGCCGATGACGGCGTCGGCATGGACCCGGCAGAGCAGGAGCTTGCGGAGCAGCCGCGTCATGACGCGGCCCACACCGGTATCGGTTTATATAATGTCCGTGAACGCCTTAAGGGGATCTTTGGCAAAAACTATGGACTGACCATTGACAGTACACCCGGGGCAGGCAGCACCATGCACATCCGGATTCCCTTGTTGGCAAAGAAAGAAGGTGACCTTCATTAAAACTTGCAGAGCCCTCATTGTAGATGATGAATTGCCTGCTCGTGACGAGCTGCGTTTTTTATTATCGCCTTATGCCGATATCGAAATTGTCGGTGAGGCCGACAGCAGCGTCGCCGCGCTGGAACTGGCTGCCGAACTTCGTCCGCAGTTGATGTTTCTTGATATCCAGATGCGCGGCATGGATGGCTACGAAACAGCTAAAGAGCTTCGCCGCTTAGCGCCCAATATGCTGGTTGTCTTTGCCACCGCTTATGATGAATACGCGGTGAAGGCTTTCGAACTGGACGCCGTTGACTATTTGCTGAAACCGTTTGAACCAGGCCGGCTGGCTCATACGGTTGATCGCATCCGTCATATTGCCCGGGAACAAACCTGGCAGTCGGCGGCTGAAAAAGTGGATGCCCTGCTCCAGGCCAAACCTCGGTTGAGAAAATTACCGGTATACAAACAGGGTAAAATCGTTCTGCTTGATTTTCAGGATATTGTATTTGCTCAAAGCGCCGGCGATACCCTCGAAATTGTAACCGAAGCCACTACTTATACCATCAGCAACACACTGGCCGATTTGGAGGACCGCCTCCGGGGCGAGCCATTTTTGCGCATTCACAAAAGCTATATCGTAAATCTGGAAAAAATCTCTGAAATTATTCCCTGGTTCAAAGGAACCTATTGGTTAAAAATGTCCAACCTGGAGAAGAGTCAGATTCCGGTTAGCCGAAAGCTGGTAAAAACGCTGAAAGAGGTTCTTGGCATGCCCTAAGCCATAACTTGTCATTTCATTTCCATTGGCCTTTTCCTATTTCCGGTCAGCGGTGAATTTAAGCCGTTGACCGTTTTTTTATTTCATATTTTGATAAATTCCATTATCTTATGGAGGATATCTAATATTCTAACAAAATAGGAGGAAGCTTGTTATGAATGGTCTTTATCTCGTTATCATTGCGGCGCTTTGGCTAACCCTTGCTTATCGGATTTATGGCTCGTTCATCGCCGCCAAGGTACTCTCCCTTGACCGCAGCCGTACTACCCCGGCGATTTCGCACAATGACGGCCGCGACTATGTTCCCACCAATAAGTGGATTACCTTCGGCCATCATTTTGCCGCTATTGCCGGCGCCGGTCCCTTGGTTGGCCCGGTACTGGCCGCCCAATTCGGCTATTTGCCCGGTACTTTATGGATTCTGATCGGCGCAGTCATGGCCGGGGCTGTCCATGACATGGTCATTTTATTCGCCTCGGTGCGTCATGATGGATTGTCAGTAGCGGAAATTGCCAAGAAAGAAGTAAGCAACCTCTCCGGTTTCTGCACTTCTATTGCCGTGCTGTTTCTGTTGGTGATCACCATGGCCGGCATGGCCGTGGTGGTAGCCAATGCATTGTTTAACAGTCCCTGGGGCACTTTTACGGTTGCTGCTACTATTCCGATTGCCTTGTTTATCGGCGTATACCTGCGCTGGCTGCGCCCCGGCAAAATTCAGGAAGCTTCTGTGATCGGCGTAGTTTTGGTACTGGCCAGCGTGTTTGCCGGTCCCTGGGTGCAAAATTCCTTCCTGGCGCCCTATTTCACTTTTGACATTACCCAGCTCTCCCTCATGCTCGCCTTCTACGGTTTTTGCGCCGCAGCGCTGCCAGTCTGGCTCTTACTGGCGCCGCGGGATTATCTCAGCACCTATATGAAAATCGGCACGATCGCCGCTCTCACCATTGGTATCGTTTTAGTCAGACCGGAGATTCACATGCCGGCCTTCAGCCAGTTTATTCATGGCGGCGGTCCGGTCATCGGCGGCCCGGTTTGGCCCTTTGTGTTTATCACGGTTGCCTGCGGCGCTTTATCCGGGTTTCATTCTTTAATCAGCACCGGTACAACCCCGAAAATGATCACCAATGAAAAAGAAATTCTGCCGATCGGGTTTGGCGCTATGCTGGTGGAAAGCTTTGTATCGTTAATGGCGCTGATCGCGGCCACCAGCCTGCAGCCGGCCGACTATTTCGCGATCAATGCCACTCCCGCCGCATTCGCCAAACTGGGCATGGTGGTGGAGGAATTGCCTTATCTGTCCCAGCTGGTGGGGGAAGACATCGCCGGACGTCCCGGCGGCGCCGTTTCCCTGGCTGTCGGCATGGCTCATATTTTCTCCAAAATACCGGGAATGGAAGCCCTGATGTCCTTCTGGTATCATTTCTGTATCATGTTTGAAGCCTTGTTCATCCTGACGATCATTGATGCCGGCACCCGCGTGGGCCGCTATCTGTTGCAGGAAATGGGCGGCGTGATCTACAAACCGCTCAAAAATACCCACTGGTGGCCTGGCATTATCTTCACCAGCGCCTTGATCTCAGGCGCGTGGGGCTACTTGGTGCTGCAGGGCAGCATCGCCACCATTTGGCCTCTGTTTGGAGTTTGTAATCAACTGCTCGGGACATTGACCCTGGCAATCGGTACAACCCTGCTGTTCCGTATGGGAAAAGGCCGCTATGCCTGGACTACCGTCGCGCCGATGATCTTCCTGGCTGTCACTACCCTCACCGCCGGCTATATGAATATCGTAAACACCTACTTACCGGCGCAAAATTACCTGTTAGCTTCGGTCAGCGGCCTGATCATTGTTCTGGTCATTGTTGTTCTGATCGATTCCATACGCCGCTGGTTTGAGCTGTCCCGTACCGTTGCCGGCGATGTGCCGGATGCAGTGCAAAATTAATCTGATCTGAGCAATATCTGAATAGAGAGGATCTGCCGCATGCGTTTGCAAAAGCGCTTTGCGGCAGATCCTTTCTTGTTGCGGCAATATCATTAAGATCCTGTTCAGCCGGGTTCCTCTTTTGCATTGGACTATGAACCTTGTTCCTGCGCCATGGTTAATGCTGGTTTTGAGTGACAGGCAGTCTCAGAATAAACTTCGTCACTTCGCCCGGAATGCTTTCCACCATAATTTCACCGTGATGCCGCTTAACAATAATTTCGTAAGAAATGCTTAAGCCCAAACCTGTCCCTTGCCCCACCGGTTTAGTGGTAAAGAAGGGGTTAAAAATGCTGTTTAGATTTTCCTCCGGGATGCCAATGCCGTTATCCTCAACGGTACAATACACGAATGCTCCGTCCTGCCAGGTGGACACCCGGATCTTGCCCGGCTCAGGACCCTTTCCCCTGATGGCCTGCAGAGCATTGATCACGAGATTTAAGAGTACCTGGTTGATTTCCCCGCCTACCGCCTGAATGGCCGGAACCGGCTGAAGATCCTTCTCAACAGCGGCATGAGAGGCCATCTGGGCATGGACCACCCGGAGGATACTTTCCAACCCCCGGTTAATATCATAACGTTCAAAAGACCGCTGGCAGTCAACCCGTGAAAAAAGACGCATTTCCCGGACGATGTTATTTATTTGCTGCAGACCGGCGTTGGTATCTTCAAGCAAATCCGGAATATCCCTGAGAATATACTCCAGATCCAAATTTTTCTCCAGTCCTTCCATCTCACGAACCATTTCCTCCGCCGTACCGCCAAGGGTCATCCGCCATGCCCGATACCTGGCGGATAGAGTGCCCAAAGTAATGAAATACTTCTCCAATATCTCCATATTATTCGAGACATACGCCAGGGGAGTATTAATTTCATGAACAATCCCGGCCGCCAATTGTCCAATGCCGGCTAATTGTTCCTGTTGCAGCAGCCGGGCCTGGAGTTGATGGATGATTTGCAGCGCCGCGGCCAGTTTCTGACTACTTCCGGCCAACTCTGCTTCCAGGCTCTTCAGCCTCTTGTGGATTCGCCTGCGCCGGGAAATCTCATAATATAAACAAACGAACAAAACCAGCAGGATTCCAATGAAAAGAAAAGATCCATAGGACAGCATGGGAAGACCTTCCGGATAACGAGGAACGGCTATCATGATCTGTATGCGCCACCAGCAGCATACGGACGGACAGCAGATGCAGCGAGGCTATATTGGCGCCATCCGTAGCCTCCGTTACTCCTGTTCATGCCAACTACCTCTCTCCGTAATAGATTAAGCTTACAGCGAAAGCGATGCCGGCAACAGTTCCTCTGCTGCACTATTTCACCCCAGCTGCAAACTTCTACCCGGGAGGTCATATTCCTTCTTCTGGAAAATATTACATTATAAACTTCTTTGTGATCTCATTCAGTTCCGTCGCCAGAGTAGCCAGTGCTTCGGCATTGGAGTTGACTTCAGCGAGGCTGGCGTTTTGCTCTTCGGCTGCAGCTGCCACGGTTTGGGTGCTGGCGCTGGTTTGTTGCGCCACAGCACTCATACTCTGAACATTGTGCACAACAGTCTGCATGCCTGTCGCCGTTTCTTCCACTGCTCGGTTCATCTGGTCTATTCCTGTCTTTACCTGCTCCAGCTTATCGATAATGGCCTGGAACCCTTGCTGGGTTTTGACGGCAGCGGTTTTCCCCGCCGTGACTTCAGAGTTTGCCCTATTGACGACATCCACGGAAAATTGAATATCAGCAGTCATTTTTCGGATGATTTCCTCGATGTGATTGGTAGCCGAAGCGCTCTGCTCAGCCAATTTACGCACTTCATCGGCTACTACCGCAAACCCCCTCCCGGCATCGCCGGCCCGGGCAGCTTCAATGGCGGCGTTCAGGGCCAGTAGATTGGTCTGGCCGGCAATATTGCGGATGACAGTGACGATCTCCTGGATGTCAGCCGAACCCTTCACCAGGGAGCTGGATACCGTGGTTATATTCCCCATCGACTCTTCTATTGTATTGTTCTGAGCAACCACTTCCTGTATGAGCTGCATGCCCTGGCTGGCATCAGTTACCGCATTCTTGGTCAGTGCATTTACTTCATTGGCGCCGGCGCTCATTTCTTCGGCCCCGGCGGTCACTTCCTGGACCACGGAGGATATCTCGGTGATGTTGTTGGTGGTTTGCACTGAGCCGTCTGCGATCTCTCCCACAGTTTTGGCAACTGTATGCGAGACCCGCAGTTGTTCTTCCACAGCCGAAGTGAGCTCTTCACTGGAAGCGGCCAATACATTGGCGTTGGTTCTTACCTGCCCGACGATTCCCCTCAGGGCCCGCTTCATATTGAGGAGCGCTTGGGCCATGTCGCCGATTTCATCATTGCGTTCAATGCGGTTGTCAGCCTGGGAAAGGTCCAAATTGCTAATGGTGATAAGTTCTTCCCGCAAATGATTGATTCGGCCCGCCAGGTTGCGGCTGAACCAAATCAGGACGCCGATTACGATGAGAATACCTAGCACGTTGGCGCCAATGACTATTGTAAACACTAAAGACTGTCTGGCGCTAAGCCCATTGACGATTTGCTTGAGAGCATTTTCCTGCGCCAGCAATATTGCATTAAACAGCTTGTCAATAGTAACTGTACCTTTTTGAGCTTCTGACAATAAGACGCTAACATTGGAATCGTTGCTCTTTTTAGCGGCGATCACCTGCTTGACAGTGATAAGATAAGATTTAAGAGCAACCTGCAATTTCTCGCCTATTTGCCTGCTTTCCGCTACGGTTACGTGCGCGGTAAAACGCTCGATTGCCTCGGTGGTGGCGCTAAGTTCCTTTACAGCGTTGGCCCCGAAAGCTTCGTCCCCATAACTGACATAACCGCGAAGTTCACTCAATCCTTGATGAAAATTGTCTTGAGCCTTTTGCAGGGCCAGGCTGCGTGGAACCGGCCCGGCAAGCAGCTCTTGATAGGCATTGCTTACACTATAAAACTCATAGATTGTTACTCCCAGTAAAATGGTTAGCAACAACAGGGTAAATCCGAATATAGCGCTAAGCTGCGTCCCAATAGGTATACGTTTCATCTGATCAAAGTCTCCCCTTTTTCTTTTTATATTCAGGTTATTTTTTCAAACCTGGATTCTCACAAATATGATTATCTGCCTGTCGCGCAGTGTCCTGAAAAAGGTATATTATCAGATTAACGTACAAAATCGTAAGAAACATCCTGAATAAGATATACATGGTAAAAATTATTTACCGGGATGATAAACCTATAATAATAGGTATTTCAAATCATTTTGAAAAATATGTCGAAAGAAGGAAGAAAAGTTTTCCTAAATATAGTATAATGATTGTTTAGAGTAGTGACTGTAGGTGAGACGATGACTAGTAAAATGCAAAGTTATCGGATTTTAATCGTCGACGACGATGAGCGTTATCTGGCCTCCCTGCGCCGGGTGACGCACGGCTATTTTGATGTGGTAACAACCAAGGACCCGGTGCAGGCATTAAAAATTATTGAGAACCAGGGCCCCTTCGCGGTAGTAATCGCCGATTATCGAATGCCGGTAATGACCGGGATTGATCTTTTTTCCAGGATCATTGCGATTGACAGAAACATCCAACGCATCCTGTTAACTGGCTACGCTGATTTGCACATGACAATTGATGCGATCAACCGCGGTAAAATTACTGCTTTCCTTACCAAGCCGGTCCCTGCCGTCTCCTTGCGTTCAGTGGTTTTGGAAGCCATTATGGGCTATCGGCAGAATCAGACCGGTACATTCCTCGAGAAAATACTTACGACTGAGTTTGCTGCCAAACTATACGCCCCTTTATCCGTCAAGGAAAGAGAAGTTCTTCATTTATTGGCCAAGGGCTTCTCCAACGCAGAAATATCGAAAGAATTAACGATATCAGTCGGCACGGTAAAGACGCATTTGAATAACCTTTACTGTAAACTGAATGTCAACAGCCGTGCCAAGGCAGTGGCGAAAGGAATAGAATTCGGCCTGATTAAAACTGAGGAAAAGTAGCACCCTGTCTTGGATCTATCAGGACAGGGTGCTACTTTTCCGGTCAAAAGGAAAGCAAGCCGGCTTTCCCGTGAAAACCGGCTTGCTGTTAAATTCCCAGATACGCTTTGCGCACCAGTTCGCTGCCCAAAAGCTCCCTGCCGCTTCCTTCCGTGACCATACGCCCTGTCTGCAGCACATAGGCCCGGTCGGCCAGTTCTAATGCTTCGTGTACATTCTGCTCTACCAGCAGAATGGTTTTTCCATGTTGTTTAATCGTTGCGATGAGGCCGAATATCTGGGAAACCAGCTTAGGCGCCAGTCCCAGAGAGGGTTCGTCCAGCAGAATCAGCCTGGGATCGGACATCAGGCCCCGGGCAATGGCCAGCATCTGCTGCTCGCCGCCGGACAAGGTTCCCGCAATTTGCTGCCTGCGCTCCGCCAGACGGGGAAACATGTCATAGACCTCTGCATAGAGCTTTTCCTGCTTGGCCTTGTTCGGCACAGTAAAAGCTCCCAGCGCCAGATTCTGCTCCACCGTCATGCGGGCGAAGGTCAGACGGCCTTCCGGCACATGGGCAATCCCCTGGCCGACAATACGGTGGGCCGGCCAATTGCTGATGGTTGTTCCCTGAAAGACAATGGAGCCGTCCATGGCGGGCAGCAGACCGGAAATGCCGCGTATCAGGGTGGATTTTCCGGCGCCGTTGGCGCCGACAATGGCCACCACCTCACCGGCCTTCACCGCGAAAGATACTCCCTGGATGGCCGGAATTCCTTTATATCCCAGTTTAAGGTCAACTACCTGCAGCATAATACCTCTCCCCCAAATAGGCTTTTATCACTTCCGGATCATTGGCCACTGCCTCGGGCAGACCTTCCGCGATTTTGCGGCCCCCGTCCAGCACGATGACTTTATCGGAGATGGGCATGATCACTTCCATGACATGTTCCACCACGAACAAGGTGATACCCCGCTTATTGATGCTTTTAATCAATTCTACCGCATCCTGGGTCTCCTTGGGCGTCAGGCCGGCCATCACTTCATCCAATAACAGCAGCTTGGGCCGGGTAGCCAGAGCCCGGGCCAATTCCAGCCTCTTCTTGTCGGCGATGGTCAGGGAAGCAGCCGGCTGACGGCGCAATTCCTTGAGGCCGCTTAATTCCAATACCTCTTCGGCCCGCGCCACCGCCTTCTTCTTGTTTTTATCCCGCAGAAAAGCGCCTACCAGGATATTATCCAGAACCGACAAGGAACTAAGTGGCCGTACGATTTGAAAGGTCCGGGCAATACCAAGCCGGCAGGTGTCTTCCGGCGGGCGGCCGCTGATGTCCTTTCCTTCAAACAGGATACGGCCGCCATCCGGCTTATAAAAGCCGGATACCGTGCCAAAAAAGGTGCTCTTGCCGGCTCCATTGGGGCCGATAATGCCCACGATCCGGCCCTTTTCCACATTCACGCTGACATCGCTGTTGGCAGTGAGACCGCCAAATTTTTTTGTTAAATTTTCCACTTGAAAAAAATTCATGCTTCCCCCCTATCAGAATTCAGGACTTTTTGGCTAGTGGCAACAGCGGGTGATGCGCTATGAGACGCGAAGTCCCTTAAATTCTTCATTGTTTAGAGACGCAGGGCGTCTCTCTTACCTATTTCCCGGTAATAAAGCCCATCAGGCCGCTGGGCTTCATTACCGCAAACACCATGATCAACAATCCGTACATCACCAGATCCAGGGCGCTGCCGCTGCCGCCAAACCAGGCGCGGCTGAATTCAGCCAGGGGAATCATGATAAAAGCGCCCAGCACCGGGCCGAATACAGTGCCAATGCCGCCCAGTATAGCGATTAGGCAGACCTGGATGGACAACATCATCGGCAGCACGCTTTCCGGGTCGATATACAGCAGGTATTGAGCGTAAAAGGTGCCGCCGAAAGCCATAAAAAGAGCGCTGAAAGCCATGGCGAACATTTTATAGCGGGTAATGTTAATCCCCAGGCTGCGGGCGGTATCTTCATCTTTCCGGATTGCCTGGAAATAATATTCAAAATGGCTTTTTTCCATAAAGTAAGTAAAAGCCACCTGCAGAGTCAAAAGTGTCAGTGCCACATAATAATAGGGCATTTTGCCGGCAAACTGAAAATCAATGAAATTGGTGGACAGAATCGGCAGGTGCTTGCCTACCGCGCCGCCAACCCATTCCCAGTTGGTAAAGAGCACAAAGGCAATCTCACCCAGGGCAATGGTGGCAATAACGAAATAGTGGCCTTTGATGCGAAAGCAGGGATACCCCAGCGCCGCCGACACCAATACCGCCAGCACTGCGCCGGTCAGCATCCCGATCCAGGGATTAATGCCAAACTCCAGCGTCATCATGGTAGAGGTATAGGCGCCAATGGCAAAGTACACTGCATGCCCCAAAGAGGCCTGACCGGCGTAACCGCCGATCATATTCCAGGCCCCTCCCAGCAGAGCGTAGAGAAAAACCAGGATCATCAGATGCAGGTAAAAGGACTGATTAATCACCTGGGGGAAGAGAAGCAGGGTGCCAAAAACGGCGGCGGCAATAATATGATATTTATGCTCTTTCATGACTTTCCCACCTCACTTTATGCATTGCCCAGGAGTCCCCTGGGCCTAAACAGCATGACCAGTAAATAGATCATAAACACCACCACGTATTTCAGGGAAGGATCGATCAGTATGCCGGCCAGGGCTTCGGTCAAGCCGATAATCAGGCCGGCGAAGAAGGCTCCGGAAATGCTGCCGAACCCCCCCAGCGCCACCGTCACGAAGGCCAGAAAGCCAAACACGGCGCCGACTTCAGGAAATACATAGTAGAAATTGGCCAGCAGCGAGCCGGCCACTCCCACGCAGGCCGCGCCCAAACCCCAGGCCAGGGCGAACATTTTGTCACCGTCAATTCCCATCAGAGCGGCGGCCTGTTTATTTTCTGCCACCGCCATCAGAGCCCAGCCGGTACGGGTTTTGGTGATAAAGAGATAAACCGTCACAAACATGACAACTGCGCCGGCAGCGGCAATCAACTGTGGTATGGCGACAAAAATTCCGCCTAAATCGATCCGGCCGCTGGCCGCCACATTGCTAATGGTGCGATAGTCAGCACCGAAAATAAACTGAGCCAGGCCGCGGAGAAAGATCATCAGGCCAAAGGTGGCAAAAATCTGCGCCAAAGGCGGCGCGTTCAATACCGGCTTGATCAAGCCTTTGTAGCTGACTACCCCCACCACAAACAGGCAGGCGGTAACCAGAGGCAGTGAGGCCAGAGGCGTAAGCCCCAGCACCAGGCTGAATGCATAAGCCAGAAACATACTGATCATGAAAAAATCACCATGAGCAAAATTGACAATATTCATCACACCATAAATGATGGTCAGACCCAGAGCGATCAGTGCGTAAATGCACCCCCACAACAGGCCGCTCGCTACGGTTTGCAGCAAGACTCCCTCTAACATTTCCCCCAATTTTATCCCCTCCCCATGCAGACAATGGTATTTATCAAAATAACGGAGGGGGCCTATCGCCCCCCATTCAGTCAAGTTATTTGCGTTCGCTCCATTTAGGCATCGGCCAGACAATATCCTCGGAAGCCAGGTTCCAGGGCCACACCGTGACATATTCGCCGTTTTGGATCTGAACGATGATGCCGGACCCCAGAATATTTTGGTGGGTGGCCGGATCAAATTTCACGCCTTTCCAGGGCATGATCAGCTGATTGGCCGGAATATTGGTTTCTTCCAGCGCTTTTTTAATGGCGGCAGGGTCTGTAGATCCGGCGCGGTTGATGGCATCCGCCAGCACCATAACGCCGGTAAAGGCCCGGGCGGTATTGCCATTCATATTGACCCCGTATTTTTGCTTGTAGAGAGCATTCACCTTTTCAACGATCGGTTTGTTCTTGGCCAGGTCCAGGGCCCAGACTTCACGGCTGAAAATGTATTCGCCGTCTTTGCCCAGTGCTTTGAGGAACTCAGTGTCGATAAAACCGGCATCCATAGCCAGAATAGCATCCGGATTGTAATCCAGTTCTTTGTATGCCTTCATATAGAGAATTGCATCGGAAGCATAGGAAGCCTGCAGCAGGATATTGGAGCCGCTGGCTTTCAGTTTCTGCACTTCACTGGTCACATTCGTGCTTTTGGCCGGATAGGCCATGTCGGTGGCCACGGTATAACCATATTGCCCGGCGAAACGGTTCTCAGCCTTGCCTACGTCGCTGCCCCACAGCGTATTTTCATAAATGATACCCAGTTTGGCTTCGCTTAACAGTTTCTTTTCTTTCAGGTCATTCATAAATTGAAAAAAGTTATCGGCAAACATATCGTCATCAGGGGTGGTGCGGAAAAACCATTTAAAATTCCGCTGGACCAAAGACGGCGAGGTAGAAGAATCATTCAAAAAGGGTATGCCATTGCGCTCGGCTACCTGACTGGCCGTAGCCGTCACAGCGCTGTGATAGGACCCCATCAGAGCCACGACTTTTTCCTGAGTAATCAGCCGCTCGGCTTCACTCATGCCTTTTTCCGCCGATCCCTGATGATCACCGGAAACAATGACCAGTTTGGCTCCGCCCAGGTTAGGCAGTCCTGTTCCTTTGGCCAGGGGCAAATCAAGATCAGGATAATCGCCATTGATGATTTCGGCAGCCAACTGAATCCCGTTCATCAGGTCTACGCCGGTTACGGCGGCGGCGCCGGTCATCGGGAAAATAGTGCCGATTTTGACTTCTTTGGCTGCCGCGGGTGATTCTTTGGAAACCGAGCTGCAGCCGGCGGCGATCATGGATAGAGCAATCAAAAAGATGAAAAATGGCAGTACAGTTTTTTTGTTCTGATGCATACGCATACATATCCCCCTCTGTTCATTGTGGAATTCCCATTCCATCCACCAATATCTACGAAACGCAGAACTTTGCCTTTTGTAAAGAGACAAAAGACGACTATTTTCTCTTCCAAGAGAAAATAGTCGTCTTTGACCAAAGTTCTTAGCCATCATTATACTTGATTCATATACTCTTGTCTATCTTAATTCTGACAAGTTAGTCTGTTGTTTATTTCCAGTTCGTTGTAAAATTTGACATCCATACTACTTTTAGGTCAATTGCGCAATTGATAATTTCGATTTTTGTGATAAAATAGAATAGTATATATTGGAATACATTGGTACAGAAACTGGAGGGATAAAACAGTGGATTTAACCTTTATGATCCCATTGTCTGGCGGTCTGACGGCAGGCGTTATTGTGTATTTGACGCTGTACGTTTTCAAAGCCGACGCCGGAGATGAAAAAATGCAGGAGATTGCCGCCGCTATCCGGCAAGGGGCAATGGCTTTCCTACGGCGGCAGTACAGCACCATTGCCATGCTCAGCATTGTAGTGGCTGTCATTCTCGGGCTGATTACCAAAGAAGGATGGCATACTTCCCTCTCCTTCATTCTGGGCGCAGCTTGTTCGGCCTTATCCGGATTTATTGGTATGTACGTTTCCGTAAACGCTAATCTGCGGACTGCCTCAGCAGCAAGAAACTCCTTAAACGCCGCGTTGCAGATGTCTTTCCGCGGCGGTGCGGTGACCGGCCTGGCAGTTACTGCTCTGAGCCTGCTGGGTGTGGCCGGCTTGTTTTATGGCTTTGGCGGATTTACCCATCCCAAGGAAGCACCGCTATTGATTGTTGGTTTCGGTTTCGGCGCCAGCTTTGTGGCGCTTTTCGCCCAGTTAGGCGGCGGTATCTATACCAAAGCCGCTGATGTGGGCGCTGACCTGGTAGGCAAGGTAGAAGCCGGCATTCCTGAGGATGATGCCCGGAACCCGGCTGTTGTGGCCGACCTAGTGGGCGACAATGTGGGCGACTGCGCCGGACGTGGCGCCGACCTGTTTGAATCTACCGCCGCTGAAAATATCGGTGCGATGATCCTGGGGATTGCGCTTTACCCGGCTTTTGGCGTAAACGGCATTCTCTTTCCGCTGGTAGCGCGGGCCTTTGGCCTGCTGGCCTCAGTGGCAGGCATCTTCTTCGTCAAAACCAGGGAAGAGAAAGACCCTATGGGTGCCCTGAACTTTGGCTATGCGATCACCACGATTCTGGCGATCATTTCCATGTATTTCGTAACTGATCAAATGATCAATGTGAATGGCAGCGGCCTGTATTTCTTTGGCTGCGCCCTAGTAGGCGTAGTGACCAGCTACCTGTTTGTGCTGGTTACCCAGTACTATACCGACTGGAGTTACCGTCCGGTAAAAGAAATCGCCCATTCCTGCAAAACCGGGCCGGCTACTACCATTATCACCGGTTTTGCCGTAGGTCTGGAAAGCACAGTGCTGCCGGTTATCATCATTTCGGCGGCAGTGCTTGTGTCCCATTACCTGGGAGTCCTGAGCGGATTGGAAGGCGGCGGCGTTTATGGCACTGCCGTGGCTACCATGGGCATGCTGTCCACCTGCGCCTTTATTCTGGCCATGGATACCTTCGGACCGATCACCGACAATGCCGGCGGCATCGCGGAAATGTCCAGCCAGCCGGAACATGTGCGGAACCGGACAGACCTGCTGGACGGCTGCGGCAATACTACCAAAGCGATTACCAAAGGCTATGCCATTGGCAGCGCGGCTCTGGCAACATTCCTGTTATTCTCGGCTTATCTTGACGAAGTACAGATCCTTGACAAGGCCTTTAACCGGGTGGTGGACATTGGCAAACCGGAAGTATTTATCGGCGGTTTCCTTGGCGCCATGCTGGTTTACCTCTTCACTTCCACAGCCATCAAGGCGGTAGGTAAGACAGCCGAAGTGGTTATTGAAGAAGTCCGCCGTCAGTTCAGAGAGATTAAAGGGATCATGGAAGGAACGGCTAAGCCGGACTATGCCACCTGCGTTGACCTGGTGACCAAAGGCGCCTTAAAAGCCATGGTTCTACCCGGTGTTCTGGTTGTTGCCGTGCCGATTATTGTCGGCGTTATTTTAAAAGCCGAAGCGGCGGCCGCATTCCTGATGGTTGCCACCATGACCGGCGTGCTGATGGCCCTGTTGCTAAACAATGGCGGCGGCGCCTGGGATAACGCCAAGAAATACATCGAATTGGGTTCCTTTGGCGGCAAAGGGTCTGAGGCTCATAAGGCCAGCGTGGTAGGCGATACCGTAGGCGATCCTTTCAAGGACACTGCCGGACCGTCGATTCACGTCCTGATCAAGCTGTTAAGCACGATCACTCTTGTGTTGGCTTCTTTGTTCGTATAAACTAAAAATATTTTAAATCAGACAGCCCTAAACTGGCTTCTCCGCATAAGAGAGCCGTTTAGGGCTTTTACACATTTGTTCCTTTTGCTAAAGTTTTTATCCTCCCCCATTACAGCATCATAGATTTCTGCTAAAATTAATATACATAATCAGAACCTGTCTTCATCCTTATCCACCTTTCCAGAGGAGGGACGCAAATGAAAGACACTGGCTTTCTCCTGATCAACGGATACTTTTTGTTTGGCATGAGCCTCCTGTTTGCTTTAGGCTTATCCGTTTTAGTCATTGCCTTGTATACGGGATACCGCCTCACTCATCCAACCCGTCAAATCGTTGGTGAAACGCCTGAGCAGCATGTTTTAACCTATGAAGACATTACCTTCCCCAGCAAACCGGCCCCTATCCGCTTGAAGGGCTGGTGGCTTCCCGCGCAGCAAAACCGGAAGCGCACACCCTCGGAGAACACGGTTATTTTTGCCCATGGCTACGGCGCATGCCGGCTGTTTTTGCCGGGGTATGCCCTCCTTCTGGCCAAGGCTTTATGCAATAGCGGATTTAACGTATTGATGTTCGATTTTCGCAATTCAGGGGAATCTTCCGCCGCAGTCACCAGTGTGGGATATTACGAAAAAGATGATCTCCTGGCGGCGATTGACTATGTGGTAAGTCGGAAGCAATCAAGCCGTGTCAGTCTTATGGGCTGGTCCATGGGGGCGGCAACCTCCCTCATCGCGGCGCCTGAGGCCGCAGCCGTCGTAGCGGTGGTAGCCGACAGTCCCTTTGCCACCCTTTCCGGGTATCTGCGGTCTAATCTAAGCATTTGGTCCGGTCTGCCGAATTTCCCCTTTACGCCGCTGATTCTTTGGCTGCTGTCAGTCATTCACAGGATTGACCTATCCTCGGTAAATCCCATGCAGGCTGCCAAATCTCTGGGTTCACGCCGTCTGCTCCTCATTCACGCCATCAGCGATCCCGCCATTTCCTATTTGAACAGCAAGCAGATCTATACTGTTGTCAAAGACAGGCTGCAGGCTCAATTATGGCTTACCGACGGAGGCGGCCATCCTGAAAGTTATGTTCTGCATCAAGAGGAGTATGAAAAGAGGGTCATCGAATTTTTAACCCAGTCTATGGTCAAACCATAAGGTTCGCTTTCCAATTACTTACACATTATTGCTTGTTATGAATCTGGATGAACCGCAGATACTATAAAAGGTGCCGATCCAAAACGATAATTAAAGGAGGCTTCCTTATGGACCAAAAAAACAAAATGCAGTCCGGTCAGTCCCAATCTGGATCAAACAATCAGCAGAATGCCAATAACAATGGCAACTCCAAACAGAACCAAAATACAGCCCAATCCAGCACCGCCCAAAGCGCCGCTCAATACGGCACTCTGACTGCAGCCCAAGATGCCAATAACGATTATGCCAGCTCCACTCAGAACCAAAAGAAAGCGCAGTCCAGCACCGCCCAAAGCGCCGCTCAATATGGCACTCTGACTGCAACCAAGGACGCTAATAACGACTATACCAGCTCCAATAATTCTAACGACCAGTAAGTCACTGACTTCTCCCGTTTAAACTCAGAGGCGCCGACAATGCCGGCGCCTCTGGCTTTATGCTATTCTAATTCAGTCGTTTCAACGCTTCCTCACGATCACAACTTATTCACCGTTCTGGTCGATTTTCCCGGTTACTCTGGTTTTGGCCGCCAGTGTCTCTTCCCCGCGTTTTATCGCCTCCCGGACCATAGAGCCCACTTCACCCGTGGTGACGTCACTCCAGTCTCCGTCCTCAACTTTGGCGCCAAAACCAAGATCATGCGCCAATTTATTTTTGCTTTCCTCGGACATAACCTTACCCATAATCGGCCACCTCCAGTATTGTTTTTGGGGGACAACATATATGTATATAGTATGAACGAAACGCATCTATATATTCATTAAATGAATTTGTGATTTCCTTGCAAGGCAATCCGGCTTTCATGTAGAATGAATAATAAGTGTACGGACTTTTGAAATGATTGCGTTGCGTCAGCTATGAATGATTCTATTGCGCGGGACAACAATATGGACAGGGACTGTAATACCCTTGAAAAATTACCTTTGGCACGCATGTGTGATTGGAAAGAGGTGGATATATGAATCAATTGAACCGATTCCGGGCATTCCTGACAGCATTGCCAAGAATGCCGATAAGAACGCAGATAATTTTGTTCCTGCTAATCCTGACCTTGTTCGGAGTCATAGCCGGCTGTCGTCAACAGGCAGTGTCACCCCAACAGCAGGCGCAGACCCCAATAACAGACGTAACCCGGTATTTCCCCACCGAGCCAAATTTGACCTGGGTCTATGCAGGAGAAGGCAACGAATTTGCCGACTTTACCAGAAGAGTGCTGTTTCGCCAGGGCAATCTGGTCCAAATGAGCGAAACGAACGGCGGTACTCAATTGGGGATGATTTTCCAAGCCATGCCGGAAGCAGTTACGCTGACTCATTCACGGGAAGAATGGTATTCCAATAATTCCTTGTTTCAGGAAGCAGCCAATCAAAATCAGATCATATTAAAAGCGCCGCTGGAGGTCGGGGCTTCCTGGAAAAATTCCACTGACCAGCGGGAAGTGGTGGCTGTAGGCGAAACAGTAGAGGTACCGGCCGGATCTTATGTAAATACAATAAAAATCAAAGTAACTTCAGCCCAGTCCCAGAGCGGCAGCTACTGGTTTGAATATTACGCCCCGGATACAGGATTGATATTCCGGGAGTTTTTCGCTGACAACAGCCGTATCTCGTCTAAATTAAAAAACTTTGCCAAATCAGCGGCTCCGGACTATAAAGAAGGATTCCTCATCATGAAGGGAACGCCTCAATCTTTGCAATTGAATTTGGTGAGGGGCGAGCCCTACCCGTTTTACACCTACAGTCCGTCTGATATGGTTACGCAGCGGATCAGCGCTGACGACGGAACCTCCTTTCGCTTTCTCGGGCAATCCGGCGGAGTGCAGCGGGAAGATGTCTATGTGACTTTGTTTTTCTGCCAGCCGGGAGTTACGCCGGAACAAGCCGCCCAAACCATCGATACACTTTTGAGCCAGTCAGGCTGGCGCACAAGAGACCGTAAAAACCAGCCCAAGCAATTTAACTGGTCGATACGGGAGTGGACTTTTGAACACAGGCTAAACAGCAAAAGATACAGCGGCCAGGTATATCTGGCCCAGCATCAGGGGCAGACCTTTTACATCATGACCCATCTGCCGCCTGAATCCAGCTCCAATGCAGCCTATAAAGCCCGGGCCGATGTAATCATTGATGAACTGATTTGGACTGACGACAATACCCGTTTGAATCAGAAGTAGGAGAGTCTATGCAAAACCTATCCAGGGAGCAAATTTGCTTCAATTCCCATATCGGCAGTCAAAAACCGGAGAGCATCATAAACAGGAATACTTCCTGCCCTTTTTGCGACCGGTCCGGTTTGTCGGATATCCTGGCGGAGCAATACCCTATCATCTGGCTGAAAAATAAATACCCTGTCTTGGAAGATACTTTACAGACCGTCCTCATCGAAACCGATGATTGCAATGCCGAATTATCCAATTATCCCAAAGACCTGCTGCACAACCTGATCCGATTTGGCGTATCCAAATGGCTCGAAATGGATGCCAGCGGTGAATTTGCCTCGGTACTGTTCTATAAAAATCATGGTCCCTATTCAGGCGGCACCATCCGCCATCCCCATATGCAAATCGTCGGCTTAAAGCAGGTGGATTACCGCAAAAATCTCCGGGCCGATTATTTTTCCGGCCCGGAGATCGCAGCAGCGCCAGGTGTTGAGTTGAATGTTTCCACTCAACCCAAAATCGGTTTCTTTGAATTTAATGTTTCCCTGACGGATCAGTCCTATATTGATTGCTGGGCCGATTATATCCAAATCACGGTGCATTATATCATGCATCATTTTCACAAGAACTGCAGCAGTTATAATTTGTTCTTTTATCAGCATCAGAGCCGGATTGTGGTAAAAATCATGCCCCGGTTTGTCACCTCTCCCCTGTACATTGGCTACTCGATCCCACAAGTATCCAACAGGCTGGATGAGGTTGTAAGGGAATTTCAGCAGATTTATTTTTTAGGAGACCGTTGAAAAAGGCCCATCTCATTGTCAAGTCTGCCGGAGGGCCGTTGCTCGGCAAGTATCCTTGTCAATTAATGTGTAGAAAGAGGCAGCCCGCACTGCCTCTTTGTTATTTATCTTTTGCTATTGCATCGTTGTGACGGTTATTGTGAAAGAAAACTGTAAGACCAGTTTGTAAGTATTTTGCAATCAACACAGCCATATTGGCAGGAAAATGCTCTGTCGTATGGAAGTTTACAGTGATAGCGAGTCAGCACAGGCAGCAGAATACGATATTTGTCACAGTTTGCTGCAGCCTGCCGGCAGGAGGTGTACCCATGGCAAGAAAATACCTGGTGATATGGACCACCTGTATGTTATTGATGATAACGGCTGTTACCTATGGCCGGGAACAGCCTGCTCCCAACCCGGAAAGTTCAAATGGCAGCGCTCAGTCAGCGGTTCAAACGCCACAACCGCCTGTGTCCACGGAATTTGGCGATGTAAAGATAACCGTGGGTCAATCTAAAGAGGAAGCATTACGCCGTCTGGGGCGGGTTTATCAGGTAACCCAGGTAATGTCGGATAATTCGGAGGAGGAACTGTGGTCGGTTACCACCCGAGAAGGAGATACCTTTCAAACGGTGGGAACCATTACTGTCAAAAATAATAAGATTGTCCGCATCCAAAAAAATCTGGGGAACTTTCAGAATCTGGACCAAACCAAGGTTCTGATCCAGGCCATGCGCAATGCTGCGAAGTCAGGCAACCAGGCTACGCTGATTATCAGCCAAAAAGAAGAGTCCGGCAAGCGGCATGAAACCATTACCCTGCACTTCAGCGACCGAAAATTGGTTATATCGATCATCGAATTTCCCGGAGTCGCCAGCGGGGTCATTATGTACGAGCTGCTAGAGGAGACCAATTCGTCAAACCAGTCTCCGCCTGCTGGGGTTGAACCGCGGTCAAAAAGGAAATAATAGAATTACATTATTGGATAAGCGGGGGATCTCACTTGAAACAAGCAATCATGGAAACAGAAAAAGGTACTATTGTCATTGATCTGTTTGAAAAAGAGGCTCCAGGCACTGTGGCCAATTTCGTCAAATTGATCAGTGAAGGCTTTTATGACGGTCTGACTTTTCACCGGGTTATTCCGGGTTTCGTGGCTCAAGGCGGCTGCCCCAACGGCACCGGTTCAGGCGGGCCGGGATATACCATTCCTTGCGAAACCAAAGGCAATCCCCATAAACATCTGCGCGGTTCTCTGTCCATGGCTCATCGTGGCCCCAATACCGGCGGCAGTCAGTTTTTCATTGTCTATGAACCGCAGCCTCATTTGGATGGCATGCACACCGTATTCGGCCAGGTTAGCCAAGGGATGGATGTGGTGGATAACATCAAACAGGGAGATCGGATGACCAAAGTAACTGTAGCAGAAGAGGACCGTTGAAAGAAGGCCTCGAATTTGAGGCTTTTATACCAGTCACACGAAAAGAGGCTGTCGCAAAACGTTTTTCTAAAAAACATATGCGCAGCCCTTTTTTCAAATAGCATCACATTATTTTACAGCATGTCCTGGCCAAACAAATTTTAAATAAATAAAAATAGAGCTGTCGCGTTAAGACAGCCCGCAAAAACAAAAGACAGCAAACTGGCTGAGTGTTTCTTTTTTATGGGTTTTCTCCTTCTTCTTTTTTCAGATAGGTCCAACCGTCTTGCTGTTCGATCAGGCCGGCTTTCATGAGCTTGCCTAAAGCACGTTTGAAGGCGGCTTTGCTGATCTGGAACTTTTCTTTAATAACTTCAGGTGACGATTCGTCACTGTAAGGCATCTTGCCGCGTCCGGCCAGCAGGGCAAGAATCTTTTCTCCATCCTGATCCATGGCCTTCTCTTTCGCCGGACGCAAGGAGACGTTAATTCTTCCGTCTTCCCGCACAAAGGTGACACGGGCTGTTATTTCTTGACCCACTTTCAGACGTTCTGCCATTTCATCCTTGTGCAAAAGCGCAATATTCCGCTCGGCGGTAAACAGGAAAGCGCCTGCCTCATTGATATTGTATACCGAGCCAGTGACCTGATCCCCTACTTTGACCATCGCCGGTCTGGACGCTTTTTGCAGTTCTTCGTCCACTTCCATGGTGACAGCCGGCCGGCCGGATTTATCGGTATACAGCTTAACCCATACTTTTTCCCCGCGGCGAGGCAGTCCGCGCATGCCGGCATAGGGCATAAACACACCCCGTTCAGCGCCGATATCGACAAAGGCCCCGTCACGGCTGGTATTAATAACCTGAACTCTGGCTACCTGTCCCGGCTTCATCTGAGGCAGCCGCATACTGGCGGCAAGGCGTCCTTTCGGATCCTGATATAAATAGACTTCTACCGGCTCATCAAGGGTGACTTCTCTGATTTGCTGCGCTTTGTGCAGCAGAATATCATCGGAAGTTTTGCCGGTGCCGGCATCAAGAAACGCCCCCAGCTCGTTCATCCGGGCTACTTTCAGAGTGACCACTTGTCCGGGAGCATAAGTTGCTTTTTGTTGCATATTCTCTCCTTGTAGACTCGAAAAACATTGCTTTGCGGCATTCATACCTAATCAGAATCCTTCTACTCGGCCGCGAGCAGTCTGTCTTCCTGCTAGCTCGAGATGCTTCGCATCTCTCAAGCCTCATACTTATAGGCCTTGGCATCGCCCCAAAGACGTTCCAGATTATAGAACACACGATCCTCTTCCACAAAGATATGAGCCACTACATTGCCATAATCCAGCAATACCCATCGAGAATCCCGGGATCCTTCCTTATGCAGGGATTTTATCCCCTGTTCGTCCAGCTTTTCTTCGATGTTGTCAATAATTGCCTGAGCCTGGATCACAGAATTGGCGCTGCAGATGACAAAATAGTCGGTAACTAAAGATACTCCTTTCATATCCAAGATCGTGATGTCCCGTGCCTTTTTTTCGCTGGCGGCAGCCGCAACAGCCCGGGGCAGATGTTCAAGATGCTCCATTATTTCCCTCCTGCAGCAACAGCAAAACCACAAAGGATTCGCAGTTGTCTGGTATCATTTTAGTGTGCGCCAATCCGGTAAAACAATAACTGTGTAATACTAAACTCCCATTTATTACTTATTTCGGTAATAAACTTGTCACTCCTTCTCGCTGGGGTGCCGGTCCGTCAATATTCCCACTGTCTGCTGCCCGGTCATAGGATACGAATAACCGTTCCACCATTTGCTTCGTGAGAACCTGATCAGGCACCCAGTAACTCAGCCCGTCAATCGTGGCAAAACTGCCTGGCAGCATTTCAAATTGTAACCCTGATTCATCAAAGGATGTCAGGCTGTTGGCCAGTTTCGCAATAGTAAACAGACTCATATCGGTTTGTACATATTGACTGATAGCAGATGACAAAGCCGGAGTTTTAAAAATGGTATCCATCTGCAGGAGTTCCTGAGCCAAGGCTTTCAGGAAGCGCTGCTGTCGTTGAACCCGGCCGATATCGCCCAATTCGTCATGACGGTATCGCACATATTGTCCAGCTTTTTGGCCGTCCAAGTGCTGGAAGCCGCGTTTCAAATCAATTTGCAAATCGGCGTAGGAATCGCTGTAGCGCATGTTCTGCTCCACATACAAATCCACACCGCCCAAAATGTCAACCACCTGAATAAATCCCTGCCAATCCGCCACCAAATAGTAGTTGATGGGGATCTGCAAAAATTTTTCTACTGTCTGGACCGCCAGAGGCGGTCCCCCATAGGCGAAGGCGTGGGTAATCTTATCGTAACTTTTCCGTCCTGGAATGACCACTTTGGTATCCCGGGGAATCGACAGTAGATGGATGGTCCCGTCGGTCGGGTTGATGCTGACAACAATCATGGTATCCGAACGTCTTGCTTGGGCAGCGTCGGCAGCCTGCCGCTCCGGCTCGTCCACACCCATCAGCAGGATATTCACCCGCTGGGTTATGGGCTCATCGCTTAAGGTAACTGCTGCTGTCCGGCTTGATTTAAATGTATGAAACACCTGAATATAGGTGTAGAAAATCGCTCCTAGCGCTACAGTAATAAACACCAGTAAAGCCGCCAAAACAAAAAAGACGCGCGTCCAGCGAATTCTGCAACGTACACGTTCTGCGGCCATATAGCTCCCCCTCTCTAAGGGATTCTAAAAATTTATTTCAACGGATTCCAAGCAGTAAGGCGTTGCGTCCCTCTATCGTAGCCGGGTGCACCAGACCGCCTTGCTGTATAATATAGATAATACTCTGATCATAGGCCTTCACCATAGCCGCCCACAAGTCAACCGCCGCCAGACGTCGCAGCTCATGGACTCCGAGAAAATCCCGGCCCGGCTCGATACAATCAGCTAAATAGATCACCATATCCAATACACTCATATCCTTGGCCCCTACCGTATGGCGGGCAATGGCCTGACATACCGCCGGATCGCTGATTTTATAGCGCTCCCGGACCAGTTGGGCTCCCACTGGTGCATGCAGCAGCTCCGGCACCCGACGGAGAACGGTATCCACAACTATACCAAAAGTCTCGGCGCTTTGCAATAGGTGATTGTTGGACATATCCCGGGCGCAGTCATGCAACAAGCCGGCCAGTCTGGCTTGAACCGGATCCGCCCCGAATCGCTTAGCTAGATCCTCAGCGGTCACACTGACGCCGACAGAGTGCTGAAAGCGATGTCCGGAAAGCGTTTTACGCAAATTGTTCTCAATTTCTTCCCATTCTATCATACGATCAGATCCTAACAATGATTCTTGAAACTTTACCCCAAGCACAAGGCATCCCTATAGGGTACCACTAGCATTTTACCATACATAACACAAAAAAACAAAGCCTCCCTTGTTGCTGATGCACTTTCGGGAGGTTTTGAATAGCCTCTAGTATTAGTTTTGCCGTGATTTGCCTCGTTTACTTCGATTTGACGACCCTAGGCGAAAAACACTATGCCTTTCTTGTCGCCAATAAAGTTTGAGAGACTTTGAGTATCAATTTTGCCGTGGTTTTGCCTCGTTTACTACGATTTGACGACCGCCGAAGTCTGTACCGTTCATTGCGGTGATCATTTTTTCCACATCAGCATCTTCCACTTCCACAAAACCAAATCCGCGGGACCGTCCGGTCTCTTTATCGGTAATAATCCGGCTGGAATATACCGTTCCATGCTCGCGGAATGCCTCGGTTAAAGCAGTGTCTGTTGTAGACCAGGGTAAGTTGCCGACATACAATGTTGCTGCCATTCGGGAATTTCACCTCTTCTTCCACTGAAGTAGTACACTCTCATTATTTGCGAATCTGTCAAATTTATTCGATGTCTGACGCAGGAATTCATAACCAAACAGGTGCAATTTTCTGATCCTGGAATCCGTGACCAGTTGCAGCAGCCTTTAATCAAGATAGAGTCGTTCTTTATAGATATATTGTTCCACGGTTTCTGGTACAAGGTACCTGATCGATCCGCCCTGACGCACTCTCTGGCGGATATCGGTGGCTGAGATATCAATCCGGGGGGCGGTCAAAATATGTATTCTGTGTTTTGCCTCCAGAGGAAAAGCATCTATCTTTTCTATCATCCGGCTTTCATATCCTAACCTGGCAACAGCGACAAACTGGCATAGCTGCAGCAGCTGTATCGCATCTTTCCAGGTAAACAAGTCTAAAATGGCATCAAAGCCGGTAATGCAATATAAGTCGGTTTCCGGCCCGTATTCAGCCAGAACTTTCTTCACTGTATCAATAGTATAGGATAACCCGGGACGCTCAATTTCCATCGGTACAACTAAAAAATAAGGATTAGAACAGGTAGCCATCAGAGTCATGATATATCGGTGGACAGCAGGGGTAACCTGCATATCCTGTTTATGGGGCGGCAATCCGTTAGGAATGAATAATACCTGGTCCAACCGGTAAGCCATTCTTACGATTTCTGCTGTAGCCAGATGTCCAATATGAATGGGATCAAACGTCCCGCCCATGACGCCGATTTTTTTCCTGCCATGCTGTTTCATACGCTCACCATCTATCTATTTTCAGGAATCTTTCCAACTCATCTTCAATCTCGAATCCGTGACCGTTCAAAAAGGTTCAGATGCTAGATCAGAGAGACGCTCTGCGCCTCCGTACTGTGAAGAACTCGTGTGACTTTTCACTGATGAGAGATTACCTACTGCTACCAAGCCTTTTTCAACGGTCCGTTTAAAAACCTAACATAAGTCTGGCAATATAAAGACAAGCTGCCGCCGCTGCCATCACACCCATCATAATCAACAAAGCCTGGATAGTGTCAACGAAATCGAACCAGCCTTTTTCGCTTTTCAAGTAATCCCGGTAAGACTGTACATAATGGAACCATTTTACAATTTTCATCGAAAATCACCCCGCTTATTCAATCCCAGGACTGCCAAAAAATTGACGGATAAAACCGGAAATTTTCTTTTGTCCCCGCACTTTAGCCTGCGGCAGGATGAGCCGATCCCCTTCCTGTAGTCCCTCAATAATCTCGATGCTGGCATCATTGGCTAAACCGGTGGTTACTGTGATATTATGCGGCTGTCCGTCCTTTAGTACCTGGACATAACGTTGGTTTCTGCTCTCTTTGACTGCCTTAAGGGGCACCGCTAAAACATTCAGTCTCTCTCCCACCCAGATCGAAATCCGGGCGGTCATCTCCGGCCGCAAGACTCCCTCGCTTCCTTTACCTTCATCCATATCAATAATGACCGGATAATATATATGATGCTGCCGCCAATGGCCCTTACGGGATATACTGGCTACATTTCCGCTGTAAATCTGATCCGGACATGCGTCCGCTGTAAATTTCACTTTTTGTCCAACCAGAATTTTATCGATATCGAACTCGCTGATCTGTGCTTCAATTTGCATTTTTATTCTGGCAGCATCCAACAGAACTACAGGAGCAGAATTCTCGCCTGAACCGGGAGCCATCGGGGTATTCACGGTGTTTACCGGCACAACAATTCCTTTGGCGGCAACGACAGTGGCGATATTGCCTCGTTTGACCACCAGAATCCTATGAGCCGGTTGTTTCTGATCCTCAGCCTGCAGCATGTCGGCTCTCACCGCAATTGCCAGTACAACAAGCAGCAATAGCCATTTTTTATGTTGTAACAACTTCTGGAAAACCGCCTGCACGACACACCTCCACATTGTTTCACGACACGCACCTGTTCTTAATTTCATTGTACGACGATCAGGACCGGTGCGTCAATCTTGGGACTGGCAAAAATAGGGCTGTTTTAAAAAGAAAACCTCTCATCGCACCGCAATAAGAGGAATCAAGCATATCTTTACCGGTAATTATCGGATTTGCCCCTGACCGGAGATCATATATTTGAAGCTGGTTAACGCAGTCAGGCCCATGGGACCCCGGGCATGCAATTTTTGCGTGCTGATGCCGATCTCGGCGCCCAAGCCAAATTCAAAGCCGTCGCTAAAGCGAGTGGAGGCGTTGACGTACACACAGGCTGCATCCACTTCCTGCTGGAAACGCAGAGCATTCCCATAATCGGAAGTCACAATCGCCTCGGAATGCTTGGTGCTGTATTTTGCAATATGCTCCAGGGCCTCTTCCAAACCGGAAACCACTTTTACCGAAAGGATGTAATCCGAGTATTCGGTAGCCCAATCCGCCTGGGTCGCCGGCTTCACCGCCCGGTGATGTCTCTGGGTGACCGGACAGCCCCGCAGTTCCACGCCGGCTTGATGAAACTGTTCCAGCATGGGGGGCAGAAATTGGTCGGCAGCCTTTGCATGAACCAAGAGCGTCTCCATGGCATTGCAGACCGCCGGACGGGAAACCTTGGCGTTGAAGGCAATGGTTTGCGCCATCTGCAGATCAGCGCTGACATCAACAAAAGTATGGCAAACGCCGGTTCCGGTCTCTATTACCGGTACAGTGCTGTTGTGCACGACCGTCTTAATCAGGCCGGCGCCGCCTCTGGGAATGATGACGTCAATATATTCATTGAGCTTGAGCATGGCATTCACAGCTTCCCGATCGGTTGTCGCAATCAGTTGAACCACATCGGCCGGCATATCAGCCTGCCGGGCAGCATCAGCAATGACCTGCACGATGGCGGTATTGGACTGTATGGCTTCCGAGCCGCCCCTCAGTATGGTCGCATTGCCTGATTTTAGGCAGAGCCCGGCCGCGTCCACCGTCACATTGGGTCTGGCTTCATAGATCATGCCCACCACCCCCAAGGGAACCCGCACTTTCTGAATGAGCAAGCCGTTGGGACGCTTGCCGCCGCTTAGCACCTCGCCTATCGGGTCCGGCAAGAACGCCACCTGCCGCAGCCCCTCGGCCATCGCCTTGATACGCGCTTCATCCAGCTTCAGCCGGTCCAGCAGGGGACCGGGAATGTTTCTCCCTTTTGCTGCCTCCATATCGAGGACATTGGCCGCCAAAATAGCGGCTGTATTACTTAAAAGCGCATCTGCTATAGCCTGAAGCGCCTGATTTTTGGCAGCCGCAGATACTGTAGCCAGTTTACGGGCGGCTATTTTAGCCCGCTCGCCCTTTTGTTTCAGTTCTGCCTGAAAATCCACGGTCCCTCTCCCCTTTCCCTTTAGGCCAGTAATACCATATTGTCTCTGTGTACAACCTCATCATAGGATTTATGACCAAGAATGCCGGCAATGTCATTGGTGTGAGCGCCCATGATTTTACGGGTATCGGAGGAATTGTAATTGGCCAGGCCTCTGGCAATTTCACGGCCTTCCAGGGTGATGATCCGTACGGTATTGCCATGATCGAAATCACCCTCCACCTCAATGATGCCGGCAGCCAGTAAACTGGAGCCACCGTCCAAAATGGCTTTCTCGCAACCTTTGTCCACCTTGACCGAGCCATGGAGCCGGGCGCCGAAAGCCAGCCAGCGCTTTCGGATCTGCAGGCGGTTTTCCTTGGATAAAAAGACCGTACCTACAGACTCACCGGCAAGAATGTCTTTCACCACCCCGTCTCTGGAACCGGAGGCAATGACCATCACTACACCGGAATTCACGGCGATCTTTCCGGCTTGAATTTTTGTGTTCATGCCTCCGGTTCCCCTGATGGATCCCGCTCCGCCGGCCAATGCTTCAATTTCAGGCGTAATTTCGCTGATTTCGGGAATAAGGCGGGCATCCGAATTATTTTGGGGATTGTCGGTATAAACCCCTTCCACGTCCGAAAGAATAATCAGCACATCGGCTTCCACAATACTGGCGACCATGGCTGAAAGCGTGTCATTATCACCGATCTTCAGCTCGTCAATAGCCACCACATCGTTCTCATTAATAATTGGAATCACGCCCATACGCAAGAGGGTGAGCAGGGTATTGCGAGAGTTGACATAGCGCTGCCGTTTCACCGAATCTTCCCGGGTCAACAGTACCTGAGCCACAATCTGACCATATTCGCCGAACATTTTCTCATAAGTATGCATGAGGATTCCCTGGCCTACCGCCGCAGCAGCCTGTTTTTCCGGAATGGTCTTGGGCCGCTCTTTCAGGCCCAGTCTATCCATGCCAACCCCCACCGCCCCGGAAGTAACCAGGATAATTTCTTTGCCTTGATTAGCCAGGTCGGATAGTTCTCTCACCAGTTTTTCGATTCGCAAAAGGTTCAGTTTGCCGGTAACATGGGATAATGTGCTGGTACCCACTTTAACCACAATACGTCCGGCAGCTGATAATGTATCACGGGTTAACATGCCTTATCGCCCTCCATGAGAGATGCAAAGCATCTTAAGTACTATGGCAATTCCAGCTTGGACCTTTCCGGATCTGGATTCTGCTTGTATAACAGGCCGTTATGGCCGATCACCTGCACCAGTTGCGCGCCGGTTTCAATTGCCAGTTCCTGAATGGCTTCCTTAACTTCCTGCGGGCTGTTGTTCAAGACCCGCACTTTTATCAGTTCCCGTGCCAGCAGCGCCGCCTCGGTCCCTGCCACCACAGTGGCTGTGACGCCGGCCTTGCCGATCTGCACGATAGGGTCCTGAGTCATCCCCAGGGATTTTAAATAACGCTTTTGCTTTGTTGTCAGCATAAAAGCAGTCCTTTCTCCTCTAGTCCTGGAAGGTGAATTCCATGTCCCGTATCCGTACGGTATCGCCTTCCTTAATCCCGCGTTCCCGCAGAGCTGCGTCAATCTCCAGCTTGCGCCAGATCTTTTGGAAGCGCCTCAGACCTTCGTCATCGCTGAAGTTGGTCATGGCTACCAAACGTTCCAGGTCTTTTCCCTCTACCACATAGGCGCCGTCATCGTCCCGGCGGATGATGTATGCAGGTTCCTGAGCATCAGTATATACTTTAACTTCGCTGGCGGGCTCCGGTTCGGGAACATATTCGGCGATTAGCTGCAAAGCCCGCCACATGAGATCGTCCAGTCCTTCGCCGGTAGCGGCGGAAATAGGATACACTTCACGGCCCTGTTGTTTCAGCAGATCCGTGATCCGCTGAAAGTTTTCCCGGGCTTCCGGCAGGTCCATCTTGTTGGCGGCTATAATTTGCGGCCGTCGGGCCAACCTTTCGTTATATAAGCTCAATTCTTCATTGATTTTATGATAATCGGCGAGAGGGTCCCGCCCCTCCATGCCGGATATATCCAAAACATGGATCAAAACCTTGGTTCGCTCAATATGACGCAGAAAGTCATGTCCCAAGCCTTTTCCCTCGTGCGCCCCCTCGATCAGTCCCGGTATGTCAGCTAAAACGAAGCTCTTGCCTTCTGTCAGGCTGACCACCCCCAGCACCGGGGTCAAAGTGGTAAAGTGATAAGCAGCGACCTCCGGCTTGGCTGCGGATACTCTGGCCAGGATGCTGGATTTGCCCACACTGGGATAGCCAATCAAGCCTACATCCGCCAACAGTTTGAGCTCCAAAACAATATTTTTTGCTTCGCCTGGTTCGCCCTTTTCGGCAAAAGTGGGGGCCCTATGTACACTGTTCACAAACCGGGCATTGCCCCGGCCGCCCCGGCCGCCTTGGGCCACAATGTATTCCTGGCCCAGTTCGGTTAAATCAGCCAGGAGGGCATCGCTTTCTTCCTCTTTAACCAAGGTGCCGGGCGGCACTTTAATCTTCAGGTCCAACGCGCTGCGACCGATCATATTGCTGGTATCGCCTTTACCGCCGTCATCCGCTTTGAATTTCCGCTTATGGCGAAAATCAATCAAGGTATTCATATTAGAATCCACTACTAAAATGACGTTACCGCCCCGGCCGCCATCGCCGCCGTCAGGGCCGCCCCGTGGCACGTATTTTTCCCGCCGGAAGCTGGACATGCCATTGCCACCGTCACCGGCTTTCACAAAAATTTTAGCTTTATCAATAAACATTCGGTTCACCTTGTCTCTCTAAAAAGAGACTCCTGTATTTTATTGTATAATATAAGTATGCCCGCTTAGCCTGCAATTACAAAAAGTTAGTTTTATTTTTCTTCCACTCTATTTCCACTCCCCGCCGGAGGATGCAGCGCCTGTATGTTGCAATTTTCCGGTCTGTAATCAGACATCACACTGGAAGCGAGGTCGGGGCTCTTAGCTAGGTCTTCCAAATACTGTTTGGCTTTCTCGGCCTTCCCCAGTTGAAGCAAAGCATGCACCACCTGGATATGATTAATGAATTCATGACGCTGCAACCGCAGCAAACGGGTCAATTCCGGGCAAACCTCATTCTTTGTCACCTAGCATCTCTCCCCTCATGACAGGAAAATTCCACTCAGGAACGATAAAATCCTGTTTTATAGCGTAAAAAGCTGACAACCGCACATACTTTTGAAGTCCAAGATGCCGCCTACGAAAAAGCCTGCGGTTGTGTCACCGCAGGCTAAGTTTCCGGCTACTTATGCAGGATATACACTGATTTGACGGTCTTCGCGGCCTCTGCGCTCGACGGTTACTTTTCCGTCAATTTTCGCAAACAAAGTGTGATCTTTGCCCATACCGACGTTTTCACCAGGGTAAAAACGGGTACCTCTTTGGCGGACCAGAATGTTACCGGCCACAACTGCCTCGCCGGCATGTTTCTTCACGCCAAGGCGTTTGGATTCGCTATCCCGGCCGTTACGGGAGCTGCCAACACCTTTTTTATGAGCAAACAACTGTAAATCAAACTTAAACATTTGGTTCACCTCCCAAATCCAATTTTGCTTCGATCATCCGGATATTTTTAGGATAGTTCCTGACAATTTCCAATAAGCCAAGCACCATCGTTTCCAAAACCGCATTAGTTAATGCGTCTGGCTTGCCGGCTAATCTCATCTCTATATCCCCATGAGCCACTCGCCACTGAAAATCCCGGTTCAAATGAACCTTTATCCCCAGAAGCGCCGCCTGAGCAAGAGCGGAAACACCGGCACAGACAATGTCTTGCCCTCGCGGAGCAATACCAGCATGTCCTTTTACGTAAAATGTAACAATGTTACCGGATTGATCACGGGTAATTGTTATCTTAATCATTGGCTTAGTTCTAAAGACAGCTTACGCTTCGATTTTTTCGATAACAACTTTGGTAAACGGCTGACGATGGCCTTGGCGTCTGCGGTAGTTGGATTTGGCTTTATACTTGAAGACAAGAATTTTCTTGCCTTTGCCATGATCCACAACCTTAGCGGTCACTTTGGCCGATGCAAGATAGGGTTTGCCGACCTGGACACTGTCGTCTTTGACAACTGTCAGCACCTGATCGAAGGAAACAGCCTCCCCTGCGGCAGCATCCAGCTTCTCCACTGAAATAACGTCGCCTTCACTTACCCGATACTGCTTGCCACCGGTTTGAATAATTGCATACATTCTGGTACACCTCCCCTGGTCAAGTCTCGCCGGATACGGCACCGTCACCGGTTTTACAGCCTCTCCGAGCGGCTGGGCGCGCAGGCGCGCATACGCCTGCAGAATTAAATGGTAGCATATAAAAAGGCGGATGTCAATATTAGCAATCCTCATTACATATACACTAACCGGAACATTTTCGCAGCGCGTGCTTTTTAAATAATGTGTTGACGGGATAGGTCGAATATTGTACTGTTTTAATGGATATTTATGCATGTAAGTCCCACTGCCTTATGACTTATCCTGCAGCAGTTGATGAAAAAAAATAAAGAAAAGGATTATTCTGATTTTAGTCGAAATAGAAAAGATAATTTTATAAGGAGGGGTTCAAGTTTGAAAAAATGGTTAGCAATGCTGCTGGCAGCGATCGTGCTGATAAGCGTGGTCGGTTGCGGCCAGTCCACCTCAACCACTGATGCCAAGAAAAAAATCAAAATCGGCGTCATCACCGGTACTGTCGCCCAGGGCGAGGAAGAATACCGGGCAGCGGAAAAAATGGTTAAGAAGTACGGCAAAGATGTGATCCTGTTCAAGACCTATCCTGATAACTTCATGAAAGAACAGGAAACTACCATCTCCAACCTGCTGGCGTTTGCTGCCGACCCTGATGTCAAGGCTATCGTCATGGTACAGGCTGTACCCGGCGCCGCCGCTGGCTTTGAAAAGGTCAGAGAAAAACGGCCCGACATACTGCTGATCAGCGGCGTACCGGGCGAAGATCCGGATATGATCGCTAAGAAGTCGGATATTGTCCTGCAGGCGGATGAACTGACGATGGGCAAGACCATCCCCGCTCAAGCCAAGAAAATGGGCGCAAAAACCTTGGTTCACTATTCCTTCCCCCGGCATATGTCCTATCCTCTGCTGGCTCAGCGCCGCGAAATTATGAGAGAGGAATCAGAAAAACTCGGATTGAAATTTATTGACGCCACTGCTCCCGATCCGCTGGGAGATGCCGGCGTACCCGGCGCTCAGCAATTTATCCTTGAGGATGTGCCTCGTAAAGTAAACCAGTATGGTAAAGAAACCAACTTCTTCAGCACCAACTGCGCTATGCAGGAGCCGCTGATCAAAGCGACTCTGGACAACGGTGCGATTCTCGCGCAGCAATGCTGCCCGAGTCCCTTCCACGGCTATCCGGGCGCCCTGGGGATCGAAATTCCCCCGGAAAAAGCTGGCGACATCAACTATGTCGTAGAGCAAATCAAAACGAAAGTCGCGGCTAAGAACGGCACTGGAAAATTCGCCACCTGGCCGGTACCGGTCAACATGATGTTTGTCGAAGCAGGCGTGGAATACGCCAAAGATTGGGCAGAAGGCAAGATCAAGAGCAAAAATGATCAAGAGGCCCTAGCCCAAAAACTGTCGGAGGCTGCAAACGGCAAGAAAGTCCAGTACCAGACTTACGCTGGTACCGATAAAACCGGCAAAGAAGTAAAATTCGACAACTTCTACATGGTTCTTTCCGATTATATCACGTTTTAATAGTCTAACGGATGAACGCCCTGCAGGGTAAATCAGAAAGGTTGCTACTGGTACCGTAGTAGCAACCTTTCCCATATCCATTATCATAAGCAGACTACATGCTAAAGATACACACAATCTAGCGCGGCTGCATGCAGCCGTCCACCGGGAGGAAAGCAATGGACGCGAGCAACTTACTGGAAATGCGTAGCATTGAAAAAGAATACTTCGGCAACCGGGTCTTAAAAGGAGTCTCTTTAACGCTCAAACCAGGGGAAATCCACGCCATCGTCGGCGAAAACGGGGCGGGAAAATCCACACTGATGAATATCCTGTTCGGTATGCCGGTTATTTACAACACGGGCGGCATCAAGGGCGAAATATTGTTTAACGGGGAGCCGGTCCTGATCCAGTCGCCCAAGGATGCTCTTGACTTAGGTATCGGCATGGTTCACCAGGAATTTATGCTGCTGCCGGGTTTTACAATTACGGAAAATATCAAGCTCAACCGGGAAATCACCAAGCCCAACGCCTTCAGCAAAATCGGCGGCGATGGGTTCAAGTCACTGGACTTTGCAACCATGCGGCAAGATGCAAAAAAAGCACTGGACGTGCTGGGCATGAATGTGGATGAATGGCTGCCCATCGCCGGTCTGCCGGTGGGGTACATGCAATTTGTTGAAATTGCCCGGGAGATTGACAAAGAAAACCTGAAACTGCTGGTATTTGACGAGCCGACAGCGGTGCTAACGGAAAGTGAAGCCAGTACCCTGCTGGCGGTGATGAAAAAACTGACGGCTAAAGGAGTGGCCATCCTGTTCATCACCCACCGACTGGACGAGGTATTGGCGGTGGCAGATCAGATCACCGTGCTGCGGGACGGAGAAAAGGTGGGCGCTATGGCGAAGGCTGAAGCGACCCTGGAAAAAATAGCAGAAATGATGGTCGGCCGTCAGATTGAGCGGCTGAAGATCAATGTGGCAGAGGAAAAAGCAGCCGGGGAAACGGCTCTGTCGATCCGCAATCTGCGAGTGAACATGCCTGGCGAAATGGTCAAAGATATCAGCCTGGAGGTCCAAAAAGGAGAGATCCTGGGTATCGGCGGTCTGGCCGGCCAAGGCAAAATCGGCGTTGCTAACGGTGTGATGGGACTATACCCGGCGGAAGGGGAAGTATGTATCCATGGGGAAAAAATCGCCCTCAATAACCCCCGGCAGGCCATCAGCCGTAAGCTGGCATTTGTATCGGAGGATCGGCGGGGGATAGGCTTGCTGCTGGATAATTCCATCGAACTGAACATTGCCATAACCAGCATGCAGGTGCGGGAAAAATTCTTGAAACCCTTCCTGGGCATCGGCAAAGTGCAGATGGCGGATGCCCAAGCAATCCGTACCCATGCATTAAATATGATCAAGGACCTTGACATCCGCTGCACCGGTTCAACCCAAATTACGCGACGTCTAAGCGGCGGCAACCAGCAAAAGGTCTGCATCGCCAGGGCGTTGACGCTGGAACCGGAAATCTTGTTCGTGTCGGAACCCACCCGCGGCATTGATATCGGCGCCAAAAAGCTGGTGCTGGACCTTTTACTCAAACTCAATCGCGAGCTCGGTATGACCATTGTGGTAACATCCAGTGAACTGAGCGAGCTCAGGGCCATCTGCGACCGGATCGCCATTGTGTATGAAGGGCAGGTAGAAGCTACCCTGAGCCCAACGGCGGCCGATGTCGACTATGGATTGGCAATGGCCGGCAAATATAAAGCACGCAGGGAGGCCGTATAGACATGCAGGCATTATGGCAGCAATTAACGGAAAAATATGGTTTCCCCAAAGTATGTATTGTCATTTTTTTGTCAATGCTCATCGTCCTGGCATTTATACTTAAGCAGGATGTGGCGGCCATGGTGGGGGATTCGCTGGTGCGCATCGGCATGAACGGAGTGTTGGTGCTGGCCATGGCGCCGAGCATTGTCTCCGGCGCCGGACTGAACTTCGGCTTGTCCCTGGGCATCATCTCCGGGCTCTTAGCCGGCTGCATCAGCATTGAGCTTGATCTCAGAGGAGCGTCAGCTTTTTTCTGGGCGGTCATCATCTCCATTCCTTTTTCCGTAGCAGTGGGATATTGCTATGGCTGGCTGCTGAACCGGGTTAAGGGAGATGAGATGACGGTCGGCACCTACCTCGGATTTTCCATTGTTTCCCTTATGTCGATCGGCTGGCTGCTGATCCCGTTTAAGAGTCCGGAAATGATCTGGGCCATTGGCGGCTCCGGTTTAAGGACGACCATTGCCCTTACCAGCCGTTACGCCAAGGTGCTGGATGATTTTCTGTCCGTAACGATATTCGGCGCGAAAATCCCCACCGGTGCGCTGCTATTCTTTGGCGGCTGCTGCCTGTTGGTCTATTTGTTTATGAAATCCAAGACCGGCATGGCAATGATGGCTGCCGGTGACAATCCCCGCTTTGCCGCAGCTTCCGGCATCAATGTAAACCGGCAGCGCATCATTGGCACAGTGATTTCCACCGTTCTCGGCGGAATCGGCATTTTGGTGTATGCCCAAAGTTTCGGTTTTTTGCAATTATACCAGGCGCCCCTGATGATGCCCTTTGCCGCCACCGCCGCTATTCTCATCGGCGGCGCCAGCGCGCGAAAAGCCACCATCAGCCATGTCATCTCCGGCACGATCCTGTTTCAAGCGCTCCTGACCATCTCGCTGCCGGTCATCAATGAGCTGATGCCGGTGGGCAATCTGTCGGAAGTCGTTCGGATCATTGTCAGCAATGGCGTAATCTTATACGCACTGACCAAAGCGGGAGGTAGCCAGGCATGAATACAGGCATTGCAACTAACCAGGGCAACCTGATGCTGAAAAGCAGGCTGCGCAAATTTTTCACCAGCCATCCCGTACCCTTGTTTTTCCTCGTCTTATGCATCGCTGCCGTCATCGCTTCGGAGCTACCGCCGGTATTTGTGGTCAATGAGCTAATCACCCGGCTGTCGAGAAATTTATTTATGGTATTGTCCCTGATCATTCCGGTTCTGGCCGGCATGGGCCTCAATTTTGCGCTGGTCATCGGCGCCATGGCGGGACAAATCGGCCTTATCGCCGTCAAAGTGTGGGATTTAGGCGGCTTTGGCGGCTTTCTCGCCGCCGTGCTGGTTTCCACTCCCTTTGCCCTGCTGTTCGGCTACCTCACCGGGATTACTCTAAACAAAACCAAAGGCCGGGAAATGATTACCAGCATGATCCTGGGTTTCTTCGCCAACGGCCTGTATCAATTGGTATTTCTGCTGTTCATGGGCACGCTGATCCCTGTCTATAACCCGGAAATCATCTTAAAAGGCGGCGTAGGTCTGAAAAATGCTCTCGATCTAAAATTCGTGCAATACGCTCTTGACCGGATGCTCTACATCAATATCATGGGCCTGGAAATACCGATTGTCACGTTCCTGGCCATCGGTCTGCTGTGCTGGTTCACCCGTTTCATCGTCACCACCAAGCTCGGCCAGGAGTTCCGGTCCCTGGGGCAGGACCTCAATATTGCCCAGGTCGCCGGCATCCCTACCAATAAAATCAGGATCATCGCCATCACCATTTCCACCGTGCTGGCGGCCTGGGGGCAAATCATCTTTTTGCAGAACATCGGCACCCTGAATACTTACGCCAGCCACGAACAGGTCGGCATGTTTTCGATTGCCGCACTGCTGATCGGTGGCGCCACCGTCACCAAGGCGACCATCGGCGATGCCATCATCGGCACGGCCTTGTTCCACACCCTGTTCATCGTCTCCCCCCAGGCCGGCAACAACCTGTTCGGCGACGCGCAAATCGGCGAATTTTTCCGCGTGTTTATCGCCTATGGCGTCATCGGCATGTCACTGCTGCTGCATGCCTGGCATAAGTATATGAAGGCAAAAAAGAAGACGCTTCAGGAAGAATAACGACTCTTTTGAGGCCGTTGAAAAATAAAAACAAACCATAAGATTAGCCGAAGTGCCTGCAAGTTTTTACACATTTGCAGGCACTTCGGCTAATTAAACACTAAAAGCCTCTATATGATGATTATTGTTAGATCTATGCACGCAATCATGGCGACGGTTCTTTACGTCAATATCCACACAATCGCATTTTTATGATCTCCTCTTAGTTTAAATGATCTATTTCATCTTGTTTATATCAATGAACGGATTCGCTCCACCAGTTACAGTTGGAAGTTTACCGTCCCATTTCTCAATAGCTTTCATTTGAGCTTCAATTTTCCTTAATTCAATTAATTCTGGAGTAACTTCTTGCTTTTGAAGACGCAGGGATTCAGCCTCAGCTTTAGCCCGCTCAATTGCTTGCTGTGCCTCAACCTCGATACGCTGCAGGTCAAGTCTGGCTTTTAAAGCATTTTGCTCAGCGATTTGCTTTTGTTCAATAGCGTTATTATATTCTGCGCTGAACTTGAACTCCGTAATGTTAATTTCATCAAGCGCCATAAAGTAAGTTGAAAGCTTGGCAGCAAGGGTTTCCTTGACCTTGGCACTAACTTCTGAACGTTTGGAAATCAGTTCTTCAGCCGTATATTGCGCCGTAACCGCTTTAACGGCTTCTCCAATCGCAGGAGCTACAATCCGATCCTCATAGGCTAAGCCGACATTTTGATAAAGCTTGTTGACTTCCTCCGGAACTAAATGAAAGTTAACAGCAACCGTTGTATTAACAGTTTGTAAGTCCTTAGAAGAAGCAGTCTGATCTGACTGAGCTTTACCCACTCGCACATCAATGGGAATAATTTGTTGAACGAATGGAATTTTAAAATGAAATCCTTCATGTAAGACAAGGGGCTGCACTGCACCTAGCTGGAGTACGATTCCCCGTGTACCGGCTTGAATAATAACGATAGAATTAAAAGCAACAAAAAATAGAATCAATCCTGCTACAAGGGGCACTAACACTCTAGGCGCTTTGCCTCCAGAATCAAATTTCATTTTAACAACATTATCCAGATCCATTACCCAACCTCCTTTTACACATTTTGTAAACTCGAAAAGGATTCTTCCGGGGCACGCTTGTACAACCACTTACACTGTAGAAAGACTGACTAATTCTTATTGCGTCCTCCCTGATTGTCCTTATTATATTCGATATGACGAAAAATATAAAGAGAATATGCCAAAAAAGCTCATTTTCTTACAACTATTTCATCTAATCTTATCTTTTTGCGTTATTTCTTTGCTTTCCAACCTCGTGTTGTTCGAATCGATATCTGTTCATCGGTTTGGCTACATAAAGAATTAAGAACCTCCTCATCCTATTAAGGCGAAAAGGTTCTTTTTTAATAACCTACTCATAACGGAGGTGCAATTTTATGGCCTTTTGGCTGGCAAAAACAGAGCCTACGACCTTTAGTTACGATGATCTGGAGCGTTTGAAAAAGGATATGTGGGATGGGGTACGCAATTTTACGGCTGCTAAGCATATTAGAAGCATGAAGCCTGGCGACCTCATCTATATCTATCATTCAGGGAAAGAAAAAGCGATTGTCGGGGTAGCAGAAACAAGCTCCGAACCCTATCCTGATCCAACGAGCTCTGATTCTCGCTTTTTCACTGTGGATGTTATACCACGTTATCGCTTAAAACGTCCTATCACGCTGCGGGAGATTAAAGCTACGCCTGATTTTGCCGACTGGGAGCTGGTCCGCCAATCCCGTTTATCCGTCATGCCTGTTTCAGAAAATCATTGGCGCCTCGTTCAGAAATTATCCGAACATTAATCAGTCAGGCCCATCCGTTTTATGGATGGGCCTGACTGATTCTGAGTCATTTATGTACTTCCCTTTATTGATTGATTTTGATCCTGCAAAATAGAGAAAGCTTCCGGATGCATAGCCGGAACCGGCTCCACCGATATGGTCCGGGCCATTTCCTGATTGAGACGCTCCAGTTCTCCCTTTTGCAGAAAAACCTCAGCGACCTGGGGATGCACCTGGATAATCAGTTTGTCGCCAGAGCGGCCGCTGCCTGCCAGTCGCCGCAGTTGCCGCCGTACGTTGATGGCAACCGTAGCTGGCGATTTTACTTTGCCGCGGCCTTCACAGCAGGGACAGTCGGAGAATAGCACGGCATCCAGGCTTTGACGGGATTTTTTACGGGTCATCTCCACCAGTCCCAGGCCGGTAATGCCAACCACATTGCTTTTGGTACGATCTTGCTTCAATTTTTCCGTCAGCGCGTCGAGAACCGCCTTCTGATGTTCAGTTGACTCCATATCGATGAAGTCAATGATAATAATGCCGCCAATATCCCGCAGGCGGATCTGTCTGGCGATTTCGGCTGCGGCTTCCAGATTGGTGCGGAATACCGTATCCTCCAGATTGGTCCGGCCGATAAATTTGCCGGTATTTACATCCACCACAGTCAGTGCTTCGGTCCGGTCAATGATAATGTAGCCGCCGCAATGAAGCTCTATCTGGCGTTCCTCCAGTTTCTTCATTTCACTTTCCAGCCCGTAAAAACTAAAAATGTCATCTCCCTGATATAGTTTGGTCCGGGTGGCCAATTCCGGGGAATGATGGGCCAATAAATCCAATACCCGTGTGTGGGCTTCCTGATGATCGACAATGAACTCTTCCACATCGGCTGAAAAATAGTCCCGGACGATGCGAATCACCAGGTCCACGTCCCGGTACAGGACGCAGGGTGCTTTGGAACGCTTGGAACGGACGGTGAGAGACTGCCACAAATTGTGCAGGTATTCTATATCCTTGATCAGGTCTTCCTCGGTTTTCCCCTCCGCCACAGTCCGGATAATCACACCCATGCCGGCGGGACGGACTTTTTCCGCCAGTTCCCGCAGGCGTTCCCGTTCGCCATTGGCGGCAATTCGCCGGGAAATGCCGATGTAATCTACCGTGGGCATCAAAACCACATAACGGCCGGGCAGAGTCAGGTGGGTTGTGGCTCGAGGCCCTTTGGCGCCAAAGGCGTCCTTGACAATCTGTACCAGAATATCCTGTCCTACAGTCAGGATCTTGTCCTTAGGCGTTGCCCGTGACGGAACGTAGGGGAAAATATCGCCCACGTACAAAAAAGCGTTTTTATCGATACCGATATCGATAAAAGCCGCCTGCATCCCCGGCAGGACATTTTTGATCTTGCCTTTGTAAATATTGCCGACAATATGTCCGCTTTGATTTCTCTCAATGGAGACGTCGATTAGTTCGCCGTCTTCCAGTACAGCCATGCGGGTTTCATCCGGCGAGATATTCGTAATGATTCTCTTGGCCATGGTTCAGCCTCCTAAAGAGATGCCAGGCATCTCGGAGTAAGCAGGAAAGCGATTCCTTTTCGGGAGTCCCGACAGAAGCGCCGCATCGGAAACAGCCGAAAAATAGTGTCTCCTGAAATTACCGGCTGTTTATATTTTCATAGGGGAAACATAAGATCCGGCCTCATGAACCCAGAGGCCTAACCGGTGAATCGCCGCTCCAGCCGGGTCAACCGACAGATCATACCTCTCTGCCAGCACTTCCAGTACCTCTCCCGGCTTCACACTGCCGGCAGGTGTAACGGCAATGGCCATCTCCATAATGATGTCAGACCCGGTCTCCAGGAACCTGACCGGTTCCGGCAGAAATTCTTTCAGGTTTATGTCCCGCCGGCCTTTCGGCGTAACCCGGGTATAATCAACCGAACTTTCCCGGTTAAATCGCTCCAGACTGAGCGCCGGGTCGCCGCTCCCTCCCCTTCTGTGAGCGGTAATCCGGTAGGTGGCCCCATTCACCAAAGCCATCAGCGACTTATGCTGAGGTGTAATCTGCCTGAGTTCCTGCAGTGAAATTCCTGGCGGCAGCTGGGGAACCAACCTTTCCCGCACCTGGGACATGGGGATTTCTTGAGTCATGGTCACATCCATATACTCGGCCTGGCTGGTTACGCCTACCGCCAGAGCGGAGGCGAATGCCATACGCATATGGGGATTGAACCCTTCGGAATAGGCCAGTGGCAGCTTGGAACGGCGCAAGGCCCGTTCAATGGCGCCCGCATAGTCAAGATGGGATAGATACCTGACTGCTTCCCCTTTTGTGATTTCACAGCGTACGATCATGCATTTGCTCCCTCCCAGTCCACCACCGCTACTCCCAGACCCGGGCAGACACCACAGACGCCGCATTGACCGCGGCGGCAATCTACTGTGCCTTGTTCCTCCAAAGCTTTTTCATATTCTCTATACATGAACGCTTTGTCAACGCCGGTAGAGAGATGGTCCCAAGGCAGGACCTCCCCTGCCTGCCGCTCCCGGTTAGCGTAAAAATGCGGGTCCACACCGGCAGCCTCAAAGGCTGCCAGCCAAACATCATACTTGAAGTGTTCTGACCAGCCGTCATATTTGGCACCTCTTTGCCATGCCTCCATCAGCACCCGCCCCAGTTTTCTGTCCCCCCGGGCAAAGACCCCTTCCATAAAACTGACCGGGGCATCATGCCAATGCAAAGAAATATTTTTATCTTTCAGTAAGGATTTCAGCAATGCCTGTTTTTCTTCAATCATCTCTATGCTGTTTTGACCAAACCATTGAAAAGGAGTATGAGGCTTAGGAACAAAGGAAGATATGCTGACATTCACCGTTGCGCCGCGCCGCCCTTTCACTTCTTTATAGATATCCAGCACCCGGTAGGCTAAACGGGCGATACCCCGGACGTCTTCCTCGGTTTCTGTAGGCAGTCCGATCATAAAGTACAGCTTGACGCTGGACCAGCCTGCCTGAAAAGCCGATCTTACCGCTTCTTCCAGGTTTTCTTCCGTGACCCCTTTATTGATCACATCCCGCAAACGCTGGGTGCCGGCTTCCGGAGCAAAGGTCAGACCGCTTTTGCGAACTTTCTGCAGTTGATTGGCCAGTTCCACTGAGAAACTGTCAATTCTGAGAGACGGCAGAGATACGCTGACCTGCTGGGCCGACATGTCTGCCTGCAGAGCCGATACCAGGTCCCGCAAACAGGAATAATCGGCGGAACTCAGGGATATCAGGGACATTTCATTATAACCTGTGCTATCCACTATTTCCTGTGCTAACCGGCGCAGAGTTTTCGGACGCCGTTCCCGGACCGGGCGATAAATGGTTCCGGCCTGACAGAAACGACAGCCACGGGTACAGCCGCGAAACAGTTCCAACATGATCCGGTCATGGACGATCTCCAGATAAGGCAGTACCGGGTGAGTGGGAAAAGGCGCTTGATCCAGGTCTTTGACAATCCGCTTGACAATCCGGGGTTTTGCCTCCGGCTGCAGCGGTTCAATCCAGCTGATAGTCCCGTCTAAATGATAGCTGACCTCATAAAAGGAAGGTACATAGACTCCGTCAATCCCGGCCAGCTCTCGCAGCAATGCCGGTTTGCCCCCCTGCTTGCGGCCGCGTTTCCACCGGATCAGGCAGTCTGCTATCTCCTCAATGCTTTCCTCAGATTCTCCCAAGACAAAGCAATCAAAAAAATCGACGAGAGGCTCAGCATTAAACGCACAAGGGCCGCCGCCGATTATGATCGGATATTCTTCACTGCGTTGGCTGCTCAAAAGTGGAATGCCGGCTAAATCGAGCATATTCAGGATATTGCTGTAACTCATCTCATATTGAAGGGTAAAGCCAAACGCATCTATTTCACGGACAGGGCGAAAGGTTTCCAGAGTATATAAAGGCATCCCTGACCGGCGCATTTCATCTTCCATATCGACCCAGGGCGCATATACCCGCTCCGCCAGGGTATCTTGGCGCTGATTAAGAATATGATACAGAATTTTTAACCCCAGGTTGGACATCCCTACTTCATATACATCGGGGAAGGCTAGGGCAAAAGTTAGGTCTACCGAAGAAGGATCTTTGCGGACGCTGTTCCATTCCTGCCCCGTATATCGCCCGGGTTTAGCCACCCGGTTCAAGACAGTCGGTTCCAAAATAACCATGTTGTACCTCCGTATGCTGATACCATTAGCATGTATAAATTTTCCAGTATTATTCCATAATTGTAAGTCTATTCTACACCCTTTCATAAACTCCTGCAAAATCCTGGTGGAAAAATCTTCTTCAGCCTCGAATCTGGCCTTTTTGCAACAGCTCCCTGAGAGTCTGTTGCAAAACTCATCTGCAGCCTCGAATCTGAGACAACGCAGATGAGCCTTTTTCAGCGGTCCCGTAGGAAATCTTTCATCTTGGCCTGAACCCCATGGTACGGCATCCCTTCCCAAATTTCGGTTTCTGTCAGACTGCCTTTCAGCCTTAATCCATCATCTACTACCAATACCACATAATATTTCTCTGCTCCGAACAATGTCAGCACATCTTGAGCCCGTTGGGTTTCCAGTGCAGTATAATGGCCGGTAGGCATAATTCCTTTGTTTTTTAAGTCAATTTTTTTGCGCGAAAGAATCCGCATACTGCGGAAATTTGCCGCCACGATTTCCTTACGAGCCGCCAGAGGCAGATAGACAGCCAGTACGAAAAGAGTAATATTCAAATTGCGGCGATAGACAAAATCGGCAATAACGCCGGCAAATAAAGCGCTGCTCAAAAATAGGCCCAGATAGATCGTAACATTGGTTGCTTTCTGATAGGTGGAGTATTGAGACAGCCAGGCGCGAAAAATCCTGCCTCCGTCCAGGGGCAGTGCCGGTAATAAATTAAACAAGGCCAGCATGACATTGGTTTGATAGGCTAATTCTAACGGTCCGGCCCAGCCTGGAAATACGTCCCGGCTCAATCGCAGCATACCCGCCAGCAACAAGCTGGCAGCCGGTCCGGCGCCAGCCATGAACATTTCACTGCCCGGCGCCGCCGCATCCAGCCCCTCAATGCGGGCTACGCCGCCAAAGGGAAGCAATTCCACCTCTTGGACCTTATATCCCAAAAACCTTGCCGCCAGCGCATGCATTCCTTCGTGGGCCGCTACGCAGGCGAAGACAATCAGTACCTGTCCCAACATACCCACAGCCCCGTACAGGAGCATCAAGGCCACAAACCAGATATTTAAGGACAGAGTTACACCAGCAATTTTGCCGGCCCGCAAAAACTCACTTCCTTCCCAGGTCCTGACTTTGCTCGGTAAATGTTCCCTGAATGCGCTGCAGCGGATCAATGCTCTGTCCTTTCTCCCTAATTTCAAAGTATAGCCTGGGAGATGAGGTCATCCCGGTTTTACCTACCCGGCCGATAACCTGGCCCTGACTCACGATATCACCCGGTTTAACCAGCACTTCTCCCAAGTGGCCATACAAGGTATTTACCTCCTGACCGTGGTCCAGCATTACAATTTTGCCAAACTGGGCGCTTTCATCGGTGAGTTTGACTTTGCCGGCGGCAGCTGCCCGCACACCGGTGCCTTGGGACGCCTCTACGCCGATTCCTTCATACATAACCTGCTGCTTTAAGACCTGATGGGTTTGCCAGCCATAAGCGGCGACCAGCTTGCCATCAACGGGTTTAAGCATATACAACAGCGGGTTCGCCGGTTTAGCGACAGTAGCCCTCACTTGGTTCAGCCAGGCGGAATCGAATTGCCGCGGCATATAGGGAGTAATCTGGCCCACGATCATATCCAGGTCCGTTTCCACAGTCAGGAGGTATTTCACAGCCGCGTTCATTGTCGGCGCCAAAGGCGTGTCAGATATATGAATTGCATAGGTAATGATAAAGAGCAGCCCCGCTATCAACACTTTCTTGAGCCAGGCCAATCGCATTGGTTTCCTGCTCCTGGGCCAGGAATCGAGCGGCTCCTGGTAGGGACGAAAACGACTGTTATTCCAAGGTGTCATACCATCGACCTCCGCCAGCAGGGGACCGTTGAAAAAGGCCCATCTGCGTTGTCAGGCCAGCGAGAGAGCGCTTTCTCGGCCATCCTAGCATCTGGACCTTTTTGAACGGTCCCAGATTCCAGGTTGCAGATAAGTTTTGCAACAACCTCCCGGTTTATCATTCTAAATATATGATCGTCCTAGGGCGTTTTATGCGGATGGTTTTAAAAGAACCAGGAACACACAATGCACTTGCACCGTACGTCCCTGGTTCTTCTAGCAGAACTAAAACATAATTTTTTGTCGTCGCATATAGATATTCAGTAAAATACCCAAACTGACCATATTCGTCGTTAGGGCGCTGATGCCGTAACTCATCAGTGGCAGAGGAATACCGGTAACCGGCATAATGCCGGCGGTCATACCCACATTGACCAATAAGTGAAAGGCCAGCATCGAAACAATTCCGGCTGCCAGCAGCGTCCCAAAATTATCACGGGCTGCTCCGGCGATTTTGACGCCTCTATACAGCAAAAGCATATATAACGCCAATACCAGTACCGAACCGATGAACCCTACTTCTTCTCCTATGACGGCGAAAATAAAATCCGTATGGTTTTCCGGCAAAAAGTTCAATTGGCTCTGGGTGCCGCTAAAAAGGCCTTTTCCATAGAGCATACCGGACCCGATGGCAATTTTGGACTGAATGATATGGTAGCCTGAACCTAACGGATCAGTCCCCGGATCCATGAATACGGTAAGCCGCTTTTTCTGGTAATCCTTCAGAAAAAACCAGAAAATCGGCAGAAAGGCAATCCCGGCTCCGACAATCTTGCCCAACAGCTGCATCCTAATCCCGGCAATAAAAAGCATACCGAACAATATGGCCATAAACACCAGAGCTGTTCCCAAATCGGGCTGTTTTAAGACCAGGAGGAACGGGATGCCCACATAAATAAAAATCGGCAGTACATCTTTCATCGTGTTCAGTTGTCCTGACCGCTTATCCAGGATATGAGCCAGCGAAATAATCATGATCAGCTTGGAAAATTCAGAAGGCTGCAAACTGATCGGGCCAATCTGAATCCAACGTTGCGCTCCCAAGGCTGACTGCCCTATCAACATAACCGCCAGCAGCATGACCAGATTAATTCCGTACAGCACATGCGCCATTTTCCCCAGGGACTTATAGTCGTAATGCAACAGCCAGAATACAACAATAATATTGATCAGAGCAAAAGCGCCTTGCCGCTGCACATACCAATACCTGTCCTCTATGGACGAGTTAATATGGGTAGCACTGCCGATAAAAATCAGACTGATTGCAATGATTAATAAGGTAACGGCAATGAGAACAAAGTCTAAGTTTCTTACCAGACGATGATTTAACATAGATTGTTATCCTTACTTTAATACTTTACTTTTGCTTACGCATCGCAGCCTGAATCTGAATCGTTCCGCTGGCCAGACTGTTCCGCGATGACCCGCTTCATCCGGTTGACCGGTATGTTAGCCACCAGCGCCACTGAGTCGTTATCCTGGGACAGGTTGATTTCCATATCTTTTTCATTAATGTCCATATAATGCGATATCGCTTGGATCATATCATCTTTGAGATTTTGCATGAACTGCGGTGAAGCATTGGCCCGATCATGCACCAAGACCATGCGCAGACGTTCTTTGGCAATATCTTTCGATCCGGATTCTTGTTCTTTCCCAAAAATCTTATGGAAAAGGTCCAGCATGTCTACCCCCCTGTATTCTGAGACCTGCGGCGAAGCTTCTTTTCTGTCATGTACCAGGACCATGCGCAAGCGATCCTTGGCGATGTCTTTTGATCCAATGTTATCATGTTCTTTTCCAAAGATCTTGCTAAAAAGTTCCCGCATGTCAATCCTCCTACATTTTAAGCATTCCTTTGATTTTACCAAAGAAACCGTCATCACGATCCAACATCAGGAAAGGTACATTTTGTCCCATAAGACGCCGAACTATATTTCTGTACGCCATACTGGCAAGAGACGTAGAATTGACCACCGCCGGCTCACCCCGGTTAGTGGAAATAATGATGTATTCATCTTCGGGAATAATGCCGACCAGATCTACTGCCAGGATATCGATAATATCGTCAATATCCATCATATCGCCCTTCTTGACCATTTTAGGACGAATCCGGTTAATGATTAATTTGGGATTCACTTTCCCCTCAGAGCTTAAGATACCAATAACCCGGTCTGCATCCCTTACAGCTGAGACTTCCGGCGTAGTAACCACAATGGCTTTTTCTGCGCCGGCTACGGCATTCATGAATCCCTGCTCGATACCGGCCGGGCAATCCAAGAGGACATAATCAAAATCCTCAGCCAGTTCCTTGCACAGATGCTGCATCTGGTCCGGACTGACTGCATTCTTATTGCGGGTCTGGGCCGCCGGCAGAAGATACAGTGTTTCAAAACGTTTATCCCGGATCAAGGCCTGCTTTAGACGACAATTCCCCTCAGTAACATCGACCAGGTCATAGACGATCCTATTTTCCAAACCCATGACCACATCCAGATTACGCAGGCCAATATCGGCATCTACCAACACTACTTTTTTCTTCATGAGAGCAAAACCAGTGCCCAAATTGGCAGTGGTTGTGGTCTTGCCGACACCTCCCTTACCCGAGGTGATCACCCAAATTTCCCCCATGCAAATCCTCCTCAGCCCATCACATCTCACATCTTCTCAACCGAAATATCTTCGGAGATTATCTTGTGTGCGTATCTCGTGTACTCATCTCTATTGGGACAAATTCGTCTTAACTATATATATTCCTGCTTGTTTATGCAGAAAACTAAAACACACCCTCGCGAAAGCTCACCTGCGGCCTCGAATCTGGGGCCGTTCAAAAGGGTTCAGATGCTAGGCGCGACGAGGACGCGCGCGCAGACAGTACGTTCGAGAGGGTACGGCAAGCGCGTGCCCGCAGGAGCAACGACGCAGATGGGCCCTTTTCAACGGCCCCCTTACAATGCGGTATGCGGACCATACACCCTCGGCACATAATCCAGATTTTGGGTCAGATTAAAGGCCGCTTCCATAATCCGTTTGGCAATAGGCGCGGCAGACACTGAGCCAAAGCCGCCCTGCTCAACGATAACCACTACCACCAGACCCGGGTCCTCAAACGGAGCATAAGCCGCAAACCAACCGTGATCCATACCGTGGGAATTCTCAGCGGTTCCTGTCTTACCGGCCAGAGAAAGCGGAAAATCGCCAAAAATATAGGCTGCCGTACCGGTCCGGGATACTTCATGTAAGGCCTGCCGGATAATGTTGAGATTTTTATCGGTAATTTTGATACGGCCCATTTCTTCCGGTTCAAACGCTTTAATCACCTTACCGTCAGGCGAAGTCATCCGGCTTACTAAATAAGGCCGGTATCGGTGCCCGCCGTTGGCGATCTGGCTGACCAGAGAAGCCATTTGCAGCGGCGTAGCCAGTTGAAATCCCTGGCCGATAGCCGCATCAAAGGTTTCCGATAAATACCAGCTTTCACCATACACCTGTTGTTTATAGCGCTGATTGGCGACCAATCCTTCTGACTCGCCTGGTAGATTAATGCCGGTGACTTCTCCCAGGCCGAACATCCGTGAATACTTTTCCAAAGCATCAATTCCCAGGCGATTGCCCATTTCGTAAAAATAAACATTATCAGACATGGACAATGCCGTATGAAAATTGATCCAGCCCAATGCTTCGCCCTGAGAGTTGCTTTTAGGAATCAGCCAGTGTGTACCTTTATCGAGGATTTTCTCTTCCGGTGTTACTTTCTCCAGTTCCAACGCCGCTGTGCTGGTTACGATTTTGTAAAGAGAGCCGGGGGGATATTCCCCGGCAATAGCCCGGTTTGTCATAGGGTGAAACGGATTTTCACTCAATGCTTTCCAATCTTGCGTGGAAATTCCCACGGCAAACAAATTGGGATCAAAAGCCGGCCGGCTGACCATGGCCAAAACCGCCCCTGTCTTGGGATTCATCACCACTGCCGCCGCGGCTTTAGCATTTGGCTTTTTATACGCGGTTTGCAGCCACCGGAGATGCTCATCGATCGTGGTCTCGGCCGCCGTCTGAATTCTCCAGTCAATGGTTAATACCAGATTATTCCCCGGCACCGGTTCCTGTTTCCCCAGCACCTGGACCGGACGTCCATTCACATCCACTTCCACCTGGCCGCCGCCGTCTACCCCGCGCAAATCCTGGTCATAAACCTTCTCCAGGCCAAATTTACCGATCAGATCGCTCTGCTTATATTTAATCGCTTTCAGTCTGGCCAGTTCCAAATCGTCAATTTCACTGACATAGCCGAAAAGATGGGCGGCGTATTCCTTATTCAGATAGTTGCGCACCGACTGGATCTCCACAACGACACCCGGTAATTCCCCGCGCCGCTCTTCAATTTTAGCTACCACATCCTGTCCCACATCGATTTTTATCGGAACAGGCTCATAGGAGTCCTGGCGGCGTTTTAGCTTGGCGACGATCTCCTGCCGGTCCATTTCCAAGAGCTCGGCCAGCTTATCAATGATTGTATCCGGCACCTCTTTATTCGTGGACACAATCGAAACCGTAAAGCCGGGCCGATTGGACACCAGCGCCACGCCGTTCCGATCATAGAAAATTCCCCGGGGAGCATGGATGGGAATCATTTTAATACGATTTCCATCGGCCAAACGTTCATAATATTTTCCCTGCACCACCTGCAAATAGCCCAATCGACTGATCAATGCAATAAAAATTACAACGACAACAATACTTAACGTATCCAGACGGTGTATAAAACGTTGTACGATCATGCTATCACCTCTCTCACGATCCCCTATAGAAGGTATCGCGAAATATCGTCATATGATAAAGCTATTTTTCAAGAGCTAATAGTCGATACACCACCTGGTGCACCGGGATAGAAAATGCCATATTATACATGATCATTGGCACCAATTGATAAAAGGCCGTCGCCAGCCACTCGGCCTTGTAGCCTAACAGGGCCAACAGGCTCAGAGCAATGAAACCGTGGATCAATGTAAAAATGAACATGCCTGCCACAGGTAAAAACAAATTTTCTTTAAATATTTGTCTTTCTGCACTGCCGGCGATATAACCTACCGCCATTTTGGACAGAATATGAATACCGAACAAGTTTCCGGTAGCCAAGTCCTGGAGCAAACCGGCAAAAAAACCGATCCCAACGGCCCGTTCCTTGCCGCAAAGAAAACCGGTCGATACCACGATAACCAAGAGCAGATCAGGCCGGACGACAAACGGCAGCACAAATGGAACGACAGTTGCCTGCACAACGACTGTAACCAAAAGAAGCAGTATCCACTGCAAAGCTTTCATCGTGCCGTCCCTTTTGCCGGCGGCTGAGAGGGAGCTCCGGAAGGATGGGTCATAATTGGAGAACGGATAATCACCAAGACTTCTTCCAGTTTGTCAAAATTCACTGCCGGCTTCAAGACAGCATATTTTAGCAGACCGCCTTCTTCATTCACAACCTCGACGACTTCCCCGATCATGATGTTTTTGGGATAAATCCCACCAAAGCCGGAGGTAATTACTTTATCCCCTTTGATAATATCTGCATCCCGGGCCAGATTGATCAAACAGGGGGACAATGGTCTGGCCCCATTGCCCTCTACGATTCCGGCTACCCTGGATTCAGGTCTTTGCACCAAAGCGCCGACGGCGCTGCGGGCATCGATCATCAGTTGTATATGGGATGAATGAGGAAAAACCTGAGCCACATTGCCTACCAGACCCTGAGCGGTAACCACCGGCATATCCTTGGCGATGCCATCGGCAGAACCTTTATTAATCACCAGAGTGCTGGACCAGGAACTAGGGCTGCGGGCGATCACTGCCGCCACGGCAAAAGTAAGCTGCGGCACCTCTTTCTTATACTCAAGCAAAGTCCGCAGCCGCGCATTTTCCGCCATTGCTTCGGTTAATTCCATGTTCGCCAGACGCAAACGCTCATTTTCTGCGGCCAATGTCTGGTTACTCCAGTGTACTGTCATAATATCACCGGCGAAGTTGATCGCGTTTCGGATTCGATATCCTGTCTGAGCTATTGCATATTCAACCGGTGAAAGAATTGTGGATACCAGTTTCCCCGCCAGAGGAAACTGGTATCTATTTTTGGCAACTGAACTGGCCAGCAAAAAGACTATTAGCACCACTACAGCTAAAACAATCGCCTTTCTTTGCGCCAACTGCACCCTATGATCTCTCCTTTATCCCTTTTTGGACGAAATGAGCACTCGCTGCAACAACTCAATGCTGTCCAGAGCCTTACCCGTGCCGATAGCCACGCAGGAAAGAGGCTCCTCGGCAATATGCACCGGCATACCGGTTTCTTTTGCGATCATGAGATCCAGCCCGCGCAACAGCGATCCGCCGCCGGTCATAACAATGCCTCTATCCATAATGTCAGCGGCTAACTCAGGCGGCGTCTTTTCCAATGTTGCCTTTACCGCATCCAGTATGCCCAGCACCGGCTCATGCAAAGCCTGTTGCACTTCCTGTGCGCTTAAATTCAGCGTCTTAGGAAGCCCGGAGACCAAATCCCGTCCCCGGACTTCCTGGGTTTCATTGCTTGCCGGCATGGTAGCCGATCCCATTTTGATTTTTACTTCCTCGGCGGTACGTTCGCCAATCATCATATTATAGTTGCGCTTAATATAATGGATAATGGCCTCGTCCATTTCATCGCCGCCAATTCGGATGGACTTGCTGTTGACAATGCCCCCCAGTGAAATGACTGCCACCTCAGTGGTACCGCCACCGATATCCACCACCATATTGCCGATGGGATCCTGAACCGGTAATCCGGCGCCAATAGCGGCGGCCATCGGTTCTTCAATCAGATAGGCCTCTCTGGCCCCGGCCTGAATGGTGGCATCAATCACTGCCCGTTTTTCCACCTCCGTCACGCCGGAAGGAACTCCCACAATCACCCGTGGGCGGATGAGCGTCCGGCTGCCGATACTCTTTTTGATAAAATATTTCAACATGGACTGAGTCACGTCAAAATCAGCAATAACACCGTCTTTCAGCGGTCTGATAGCCACGATATTGCCCGGAGTGCGTCCGATCATTTGCTTGGCCTCATCCCCTACCGCCAGTACTTCGCCGGTATCTCTCTGCATGGCCACCACTGACGGCTCCTGCAGCACAACGCCCCGACCTCCCACATAAACAAGCGTATTGGCAGTCCCCAAATCTATACCCATATCGCGTGAAAACGATCCGAAAAAACCCATAAAAGACAATACTCCCTTCCTTACTTAGACAGCTTACTTAGGCAACTTGCACAGGCACATTCATTGATCATATTATTCCCTTTTCTTTCATGCTAACATACTTGCCATCGCCAATTATTACATGGTCGAGAACCGGGATTTCGATTAATTGCCCGATTTCGACCAGCTTTCTAGTCAGCGCAATGTCTTCCTTGCTGGGTGACGGGTCTCCGCTGGGGTGGTTATGGGCCACAATTACGGCTGCAGCGGCATAATTAATAACCTCACGAAACAATTCCCGAGGATGAGCAACCGATGCGTTGAGACTACCAATGGAGACAGTCGGCGTCGCCAAAACATGATTTTTAGTAGACAATAGAATGGCGATAAAGTGTTCTTTCGTTTCATAGCGCAGTCTTGGCATTAATAGATCCGCCGCATCACCGGGATGTCGGATGACCGGTCTGTCGTGGGGCGTGGCCGTCGATAGTCGCTTACCAATTTCTAAGGCAGCAATAATCGAGACGGCCTTAGCCGCTCCGACCCCTTTCATCCGGCTAAGTTCCTGCGGCGTTACACCACTCAACCCGCTCACCCCATCGTATTGCTTGAGCATTTTCTCGGCAATGCGCAAGGCCGACTCCTGGGGCGTGCCTGTCCGAATCAGTATGGCTAACAACTCAGCGCTGCTTAAAGATTGAGGACCGAATGACAATAACCGTTCCCTCGGCCTGGCCTCTTCCGGCAGTTCTTTAATTGTCAGCGGTTTCTCCTGATTCATAACATTCGAACACCAGCCTTTATCAGTAATCGGGAAAGCGTTACTAACGGCAACCCGACCACGTTGGTATAGCATCCTTCGATTTTCTCCACCAAAAGGACTCCCAGTCCCTGAATGGCATATCCGCCTGCTTTATCGGCAGGTTCTCCACTGGCAATATAACGTTCTATCTCATCCGGTTTCAAGTTTCGGAATATAACCTGTGTCACTTGCACGTCTGACCAGACGCTTTTCCCTTTTACCACAGCTATGCCGGTCATCACCTGATGACAACGGCCTGACAAGATATGCAGCATTTCTCTGGCTTGGCTGGGATGATCCGGCTTGCCAAACACCTGATTGTCCACAACCACAATGGTATCGGCCCCAATGACAATATCATCCGCCTCTGCTTTCGCCGCCACTGCTAATGCTTTTTTCTCAGCCAAGAGAGTGGCTGTCTGCGCCGGTGAGGAACCTTGACAGTTCTTTTCCTCTACTTCACTGGTGACAACGGTAAAGGAGAGTCCGACTTGTTCCAATAACTGCCGCCGGCGCGGCGAAGACGAAGCTAAAATGATAGCCATGGTACCCCCTAAAATATAACGCGATATCTTGTGTCGAATCCAGTCTAATTCAGCTTCAGCGTTATACCTAGTATGTGTATCTTCTACAATAAACAAAAGAAATCCTTGCGATTCGCCAGGATTTCTTTTAGGAATTTTTTTTGTTGAAAAATTTTTTTAAAGTTTATATTCGCGGCTAAGATAGTAGGAAATACTGCTCAAGCCGACGGAGAGATCTTCACTGACAAGACGGACATCGTCCGGCACCTTCAGCCGTATCGGAGCAAAATTCCAAATTCCTTTGACGCCGCATTCCACCAATACATTCGCAATAGACTGGGCATTGGAAGCCGGAACGGTAATAATGGCGATATGGATATCATATTCGTCTACAATCTGGGGTATTTTTTCACAGGAAAAAACCTCCACACCATTGACAATCTGGCCGATCTTCATCGGATCTACGTCAAACAGCGCTTTTAAATTAAATCCTAGCGAAATAAAATTGCGATAGTTGGCCAAAGCCCAGCCTAAATGTCCCACCCCGGCAATAGCAATATTCCAATTGCGATGCAAACCCAGAATTTCGCCGATATTGCGGATCAAATCCCGGACATAGTAGCCAACGCCTTTTTTGCCAAATTCTCCGAATGAGGCCAGGTCCTTGCGTATCTGTTCCGGTGTAACGCCGACCCGGCGGCCCAAATCCTCAGAAGAAATAATTTCGGCTCCTTCTTCCTGTATGTGACGCAAACAGCGAAAATATACCGGCAAACGGTCGATCGTAGCCCGGGAAATAACAATATGGTCTTTCAACAGTCAGAACCTCCCGTTGATTAGTCAATCTCTACAATATCAGTATGTCTAGTTCTGTTTATCCATATCAAATATGCTTCCACTGGGCCAATACTTTTTCCTCTTTTGTCCTTGTACTTTATTTAAAAAAATATTGGAAACAGAATTGGCGCCTCCGGAAAACCGGAGGCGCCAATTCTGTGATAGCGGTCTAGCAGCGTTCCTGGGGATGATAGTGAGTATGCAGCAGTTTATGCGATTTCTCGCCCAGCGGTTTGCCCAGCCAGGTATCATAAAGTTCTCTTACAGCCGGATTCTCATGGGATTTACGCAGTGTCATAGCCTGATCGCACTGGTAAATGGCGTTAATCCGCTGCTGGCGCACTTCCTGTGAAATTGGCGCCGGCTGTCCGCCTCCGCCGATACAGCCGCCGGGACAAGCCATAATTTCAATAAAGTGATAATCAGCCACACCGGCACGAATCTTTTCCATAAGCATACGGGCATTCCCCAGGGTATGAGCCACAGCCACCTTGACTTTTGAATCGCCCACCGGCACTACAGCTTCCCGGATTCCGGTCAAGCCGCGCACATTATGAAATTCGATGTCGGGCAACGCTTTACCGGTTACTGTTTCGGCCACAGTCCTGAGAGCCGCTTCCATCACGCCGCCGGTTGCGCCGAAAATAACGCCGGCGCCTGTGGAAATGCCCAGCGGCGCATCATATTCCTCCGACGGCAGAGCATTAAAGTCGAGACCCGCCTCCCGGATCATGCGCCCCAGTTCCCGGGTAGTAAGGACATAATCCACATCTTGATGCCCGTTGGACTTCATTTCAGTACGGGCTGCTTCGGCCTTTTTCGCCGTGCAGGGCATAATGGACACCGACACAATGCCGGCGGGGCTGATGCCGCTCTTTTCGGCATAGTAAGTCTTAACCAGAGCGCCAAACATCTGTTGCGGTGACTTAGCCGTAGACAGGTGCTCCAGAAGATCCGGATACATCAGCTCGATAAAGTTGACCCAGCCGGGGCTGCAGGAGGTAATCATCGGCAGTTTGCCTCCTTTGGTCAAGCGCTCGATAAATTCCGAACCTTCTTCCATAATCGTCAGGTCGGCGCTGAAGTCGGTGTCGAACACCTTATCAAAGCCTAAGCGGCGCAATGCCGCCACCATTTTGCCAGTCACGATTTGTCCGGCATCCAGGCCCAGGGCTTCCCCCAGAGCCACCCGTACCGCCGGGGCAGTCTGGACCACTACATGCTTCTGGGGATCGCTGAGAACCTTCCACACTTCCGCTGTGTTATCCCGTTCCACAATAGCACCAGTGGGACATACTGCCGCACACTGGCCGCAGAAAGTACAGGCTACCTGATGCAAACCCTGGTTGAAGGCCGGTGAAACCGTAGTATCAAATCCCCGGTTTACGAAACTGTAGACATGAACTCCCTGGCGTTCACTGCAGGCCCGGATGCATCGTCCGCACAGAATACATTTGGACTGGTCCCGTACTAGCGAAGGATTGGAATCATCCAGAGGATAGTGTTTCTTTTCTCCGTCAAACCGGACCTGACGCAGCCCCAAATCACCGGCGATGCTTTGAAGCTCGCAGTTTAGGTTGCGCTGGCAGGACAGGCAGTCTTGAGGATGGTTGGCCAACAGCAGTTCCACCACCATTTTGCGGCCTTCCCGCACTGCCGGAGTATTAGTCCGGACCACCATGCCTTCGTTGACCGGATATACGCAGGAGGCAACCAAGCTGCGAGCCCCTTCCACTTCCACCATACACACCCGGCAGGCCCCTTCCGGTCTCAACTCGGGATGATAACAAAGGCTGGGTATCTTAACGCCTGCGGACCGGGCCGCTTCCAGCACGGTCGAAGTTTTTGGCACTTGCAGCTTTTGGCCGTCAATCGTTATTGTTACTTTATCCTGGTCCATAGTCTCACACTCCTTCATTCGCCTATTTATCCCTTGACGATCGCTTTAAAGGGGCATTTGGCAAAACAAGCACCGCATTTGATGCATTTGGCCTGATCCATACTGTGTATTGCTTTGACTTCGCCGCTAATCGCGTCTACCGGGCAGACCTTCTTGCACAGGCCACAGCCTTTGCATAATTCGGTGATCTGATACCCGGAAAGGCTTTTGCAAGCTCCTGCCGGACAGCGTTTTTCCTTAATATGGGCTTCATATTCCGCCCGGAAATAGCGCAATGTGCTCAGCACCGGATTGGGAGCGGTCTGCCCCAAGCCACACAAGGCAGTGGCCTTGATGTTTTTGGCCATTTCCTCCAGGAGATCAATATCGTTTTCCTGGCCCTTGCCTTCGGTAATGCGGTTGAGAATTTCCAGCATCCGTTTCGTCCCTTCGCGGCAGGGGGTACACTTGCCGCAAGATTCAGACTGAGTGAAGTTCAGGAAAAACTTGGCGATATCCACCATGCAGGTGGTCTCATCCATGACCACCAAACCGCCGGAACCCATCATCGCTCCGGCCTGAATCAGGGAGTCATAGTCCACCGGCAGGTCCAAAAGCTGTTCTGGCAGACAGCCTCCGGAAGGGCCGCCGATTTGCACGGCTTTATATTTTTTGCCGTTGGGAATGCCGCCGCCGATTTCATAGATGATTTCCCGCATAGTAATCCCCATGGGCACTTCCGCCAGGCCGGTATTGTTAATTTTGCCGGTTAAGGCGAAGACTTTGGTGCCTTTGCTGCGCTCGGTGCCAATGGAAGCATACCAATCGGCGCCTTTGGTGATGATCTGAGGTACATTGGCAAAAGTCTCTACGTTGTTAATATTGGTCGGTTTACCCCACAAGCCGGCAATGGCCGGAAATGGAGGACGGGGTCGGGGCATGCCGCGTTTTCCTTCAATGGAATGCAGCAGCGCCGTTTCTTCACCGCAGACAAAAGCGCCGGCTCCTTCTTTGATTTTCAGATGAAAATTAAAACCGGAATTAAAAATATTATCGCCGATCAGGCCCATTTCTTCCGCCTGTTTCATAGCGATGCGCAGGCGTTTGATAGCCAATGGATATTCAGCCCGCACATAAATATAGCCTTCATCCGCACCTATGGTATAACCGCAGATAGCCATGCCCTCAATCACCCGGTGAGGGTCTCCCTCTAAAACGCTGCGATCCATGAAAGCGCCCGGATCTCCTTCGTCTGCGTTACAGACCACGTATTTTTTGTCACCGGCAGCATTACGGGTGAACTCCCATTTCGTGCCGGTAGGGAAACCGCCGCCTCCCCGGCCGCGCAAGCCGGATTTTTTCATTTCGGCGACAACCTCGACGGGCTTCATAACTGTCAGAGCCTTAGCCAGGGCTTCATAGCCGCCGGCAGCGATATATTCTCCGATTTCCTCCGGATTGATATGGCCGCAATTGGCCAGTACCATCCTGTGTTGTTTTTTATAGAAAGCAATATCATTATAATTCGGAATCTTTTCGTGGGATACCGGTTCACGGTATAAGAGCCTTTCGACAATACGGCCCTTGTATAAATGGGAGTCTACCAGTTCAGGCACGTCTTCCGGCTGCACCCGGCAATAAAAAACACCTTCCGGATACACGATCAGAATCGGCCCCATCTCACAGAAGCCGTGGCAGCCGGTTTCAACCACTTTTATTTCCTGATCCAGTCCTTTTTTCACCAGTTCGTCCCGCAAGGCGGTTTCTACTTTTTTAGAGCCGGACGAGACACAGCCGGTTCCGGCACAAATCAGCACATGCGCTCTAATGTGTTGCATATTTTCCCCCTCCTAATCTTTAGCATCATTCAAAGTATCATGGGCGCCTGTCATACTGTTGCAAACTCACCTGCGGCCACGAATCTGAGACCATTCAAAAAAGTCCAGATGCCTGGGTAAGAGCAACGCCTGCGTTGCCGTACTGAAGAATTCAGGTGACTTTGCGGCTTAATGAGAAACCATCCGCCGCTACCTATTTCCCGGAAAGTCACAAATTCTGATACAGCGCGACGAGGACGGCGTGAGACTGTACGTTCGCAGAGTACGTGTCCGTCCGCAAGAGGCTGAAGTGACGCATACGGGCCTTTTTCAACGGTCTCTGGTGATTTTGCCGACTACAAGCTCCTCCACAATCCGTCCGTTTACCACATGTTCTGCAATAATTTTAGACACCACGGCGGGTTTAACTTTGCCATAAGTAATCCTGGGCTCCCCGGGACGCACCACATCCACCAGCACTTCTTTTTCACACATGCCAATACAGCCAGTTTGCCTGACCTCCACGTCCTGTAAATTACGCTTGGCTATTTCATCCAAAATGGCAGTCATTACTTCCCTGGCTCCGGCGGCGATACCGCAGGTCCCCATACCGATGATAATCTGTGTTCCGCTGCTGTGACGCAGGCGGGTTTCGTCCTGTAGTTTTTCCCGCAGACGTTTTAAATCTTCCAGTGTTTTCATCACTTAACACCCCCGTAAAGTCTCGCCAAATTCTCCCGAATGTGCCCGTCAAGCCATAGCAGCACATCCGGGTGAGTCAGCGGAATACCATGCAAAATTCCGCGAATTTCCTGAGTGGAAAGAGAAAAGGTCTGACTGTCAACCTGATGATAATAGCGGATATTTACTCCCGGATTGCCGACCAGCAAAGCTTTCAGCGCAGCCCCAATTTTGCCCAGAGGCGGACAGTCTATATGATTTAAACAATAGGTCGCTTTAACCACCGTTCCCTTACCGGGTTTCGACTCGATATCCAGACTGCCGCCGGCCTGCCGGGCCGTCATGTCAATGAGCGGCAAGCCCAGCCCAACTTTGCGGGTTTTTCGGGTACTTACAAACGGGTCGCGAACCGTTCCCAGCAGAGTTTCATGCATTCCTTTGCCGTTATCAGTCACGCGGAGCATTAACTCATCTTTTGGCCGGTCCTCGATAATTTCCAGAAAGATATCGTTCGCTCCCGCTTCCAGGGAGTTTTGAACCAGATCTAAAATATGCAGCGAGAGTTCATGCATAAAATGCCGCGTCTAGTATTTGGCCAGAATTTCCGGCAGAATATCGGTGGTGAGCCGCCCGTGAGTATCATCATTGATCATCATGACTGGCGCCAGACCGCAGGCGCCGATACAGGCCACCGTCTCCAAGGTGAATTTCAGGTCCGGCGTGGTTTGACCGGCAGAAATATGAAGCTGATCCTCCAGGGCTTGTAAGATCGCCTTACCGCCCCTTACATGGCAGGCTGTTCCCTGACAGACCCGAATGATATTTTTACCCCGGGGATTTAGATGAAACTGCGAATAGAAGGTAATGACTCCATAAACCTGACTTACCGGGATACCCATTTTTTTCGCTATGCATTCTACAACTTCTTTCGACAAGTACCCATAGGCATTTTGGGCCTCCTGCAGAACCGGAATCAAGGCGCCTTGCACACCCTGATATTTGGCCAGAATCGCATCCAATTGCGCCATCTGACTGGCGTTGCCGCCACAGCAGCATTTTTTTACTTCGTTTTCATTGCTCATGATCTATTCCTCCTTCGATTGCAAAGATCGTCTGCGGCTCAAATCCGGGGCCGTTCAAAAAGGTCCAGATACTAGGAAGGTCGAGAAAGCGCGCGCAGACAGTACGTTCGCGAGGGTACGGCAAGCGCGCTCTCGCAGACCTGACAACGCAGATGGGCCTTTTTCAACGACCCCTGCCGGTATAGTGGTTAGACCACCACCTTTCGTGCATTTTGTCCCTGCAAAGCCTGAACTATCTCGGCTAAATTCGGCTGCCGAATATGAAAGACCATTTTCGGTCCGGTAACAAAATCATGTATAGTATGGGCATCGGAAGCGGTAATCACCGGCAGATTCCCGATCCCCGGGAACAAACGGCGGGCATCGCCAGGTTTGGTCAGCCGTGAAACTTCCACTGCTGCCAAAAACGCATCGGCCGGGATAAATCCCAATTGAGAAATAATGCTATAAGATGGGCGGTCGATATGGCTGGCTATCGAAATACCGCCCAGTTCAGCGACCTTCCGGCTGATTTCGGCGATTCCCAGAGAAAGGGACGCCAGCAGAAGTTCCTGTTTTACGGCCACAAATTCATCCTGTGCATCGACAATGAACTGGGCGCCAAATTTTTTTTCATCATTGAGGCGCTTCGGCCTATGGCGCGAGACGATCTCCTCCCAGGCTTTAAACCGATGCATGCTGTCAAATAAAGTGACCAGGTGGATCTCTTCCCTGGTTTCCACTTCCATGGCGGGCAGCACGGTCACATCCAGTCCCTTGGCCGCTTCTATCGCCGCTATTACGTTATCCCCGGCATTATGATCGGCCAGGGCGATAATATTCACTCCATGCCGAACAGCATGCAAAATAATATTGCGAGGCGTCATTTCCACCGCAGCGCAGGGAGAAAGCAGGGAATGGACGTGCAAATCCGCAACAAACTCATCCATTACATACCTCTGACCCCAAGTTGAAATAAGCGCCCCACTAATTCATAAGCCGGCAGCGGCGATAGTAGTACAGGGACTTTTTCACTTTCCGCTTTCTGAAGAACCTCATTTTCCGGCCGCACTTCTCCGGCCAGAAGCACTGCCGCCAGCCCAGCCAACGATGCTACAGCAATAATATTCTGGTGGGCCTGCACTGTGACCCAAATCTGACCGGGCTGTGCCTGCCCCATCACATTGCTCAGCAAATCCGAAACATAGCCGCCAGTCACAGGCTCGTCCAGCATAGATTCCCCGGCGCCAACCTCCAGGGATAAAGCACTGACAAGATCTCTCACCGTCACGGGATTCACCTCCTGTCCTGTACCGATAATCAAGACTCATCGCCTGATTGTTTGACCAGGGGCGGCGGCAGTCTGTCCGCCACTTCAACCATTTCCCGGGCTAAATCCCTTACCTTCTCCCGCAGTTTAAAAAGGCAATCGGTCTCACAGGCTGTTCCCTGAGCAATGTCCTCAGCTAATGCTTTGCAGTTAGGGGAACCGCAGGAGCCGCAGTCTAATCCGGGCAGTCTTTTTAGTGTGTCTTCCATGACCTCCACTTTATATAGAGCCCTGGAAATATCTTCATCCAGCCGCATGACCGGACGCGGTTCAATCACCCGTCGTTCATCCCCTCCTAAAACTGCAGCGTAATCCACATTCACCGACAAATTTCCAATAGCATCCGGGTTCATCTTCCCATCAACCCGCTGCTGCATACGGTATTGGGCTACAAATCGGCTTTCCACGGTCAGAGGTCCGCCAATACAGCCTCCGGCACAGGATAAGCACTCAATATACTCCACTTCTTTAAGTTTGCCTAAGGCAACCTGTTCCAGCACCCCGTTGACACTTTCAATTTCATTAACCACCAACGCTTTGGCAGCCTGTACGGCTGATACCTCACCGCCCGAGAGAGCCCAGCCGATACCTGCCGGAGAAGCTCGCCGCAATTTTTGGCCACCGTTGCAGTCAGGAAACGCTCTGAGCAAGTCCCCATAAATCTCAGAAATGCCGATTGCCCCGGAAATATTGGATGTTTCCGATCCCAACGGCTGTTTTACTGTGGTCATCTTGGCCGGACAGGGGGTAATAAACCAAACACCGATGTTCTCCGGCGCCAGTCCGGTTCGTTTAACAGCTTCATCCCGTGCAATGCGGGTGGAAACTTCTACCGGCGCATCAATGGGTATTAAATGATCAATCAATTCCGGAAACTGCACCTGCACCAGCCTCACTACCGCCGGGCAGGCGGAAGATATGGCCGGCCTTTTAATATCCGGCCGTTTTAAGTATTCGGCAATGGCACGGGAAACAATATCCGCCCCCAAGGCGACTTCAAAAACTGTATCAAATCCCACTTGCAATAAAGATTCAAGAATTTTCTCAATAGTCACATCGGAATTAAACTGTCCGTACAGGGAAGGCGCCGGCAAGGCCACATTAAATGGGTATTGTTTAATATGTTCCAAACAGTCAGTAACAGCTGTCTTGGCATGATTCGGGCAGCGCCTGATACATTCGCCGCAGTCTATACAGCGGGATTCCGTGATCCGGGCTTTGCCGCCGCGAATGCGAATCGCTTCCGTGGGACAATGTTTGATACAATTCACACATCCCTTGCAGCGCTCCGCTATCAGCCGCACAGAATGAAAGTATTCACTAATAGCCTCCACCCCCTCTGTCCACGAAGTTTTGTCATACAACTGGGGCCTCGAATATGAGACCGTTCAAAAAAGTTCAGATGCTAGGCGCGACGAGGACGCGCGCGCAGACAGTACGTTCGCAGGGTACGGCAAGCGCGCGCCCGCAGGAGTAACGACGCAGATGGGCCTTTTTCAACGGTCTCCTAGTGGAGGATCATCATATAGATCCTAGTCCCCTTCCCGACTTCCGATGTAATCTCAAAGGCATCACAGCAGCGGGCTATATTCGGCAATCCCATACCGGCGCCAAAACCCAATTCCCGAATATGGTCGGAGGCGGTAGAATATCCTTCCTGCATGGCCAGTTTAATATCCGGGATACCCGGCCCTTCATCTTCAATGGTGATTTCAGTCCGGTTAGGATAGATGCTAACTCTCATTTCACCGTGATAAGCGTGAATAATCACATTCATTTCCGCCTCATAGGAACTGATGGCAATGCGGCGGATCACGTCAGATTTGACTCCGACCTGCTGCAGGATTCGCTTTATTTTACTGGAAGCGGCGCCGGCTAATTCAAAGTCTGCGCCGTGCAAAGTAAACTCCAGAGACAAACCGGCATCAGCTTTCATGATGAACTCCTTGAGGAGAGGAACAGCCCCTGATACCGCCGCTGTATAATAAGCCGCAAGCTTCAAACATTGGCCAGCTCGTAACTAGCAAAGGAATACCGTTATTGGCGGCCAGTTGAATGACATCCTGACTCGGCCGCTTGCCTCTGACAAATACAATTCCCGCCAAGTCACTCATCTCGGCGGTCCGGATGACCTGCAGGTTCGTCAATCCGGTTAGCAGCAGGGTCCGTTCTTTGGTGAACGCCAACACATCGCTCATGAGATCCGCGCCACAAGCAGTGGTTACTTCCTTATCTAAAAGATGCCCCCCAAAAACCACTTCTGCGTTGAGCAGTATTTTTGCCTCACAAAGCTTCACCAAATCCCCCCTAGGTTCCGGCTGTTTGTTCGAATTTTCACAAATTAATACATAAAAAATTAGAGGGCACATAGCCCTACTAGACTTAATATATCTAATTTTATTTACTATTTGTTTTATTCGCTCAAAAAGAAATTTTTCCTGCTGCCTCGCCTGTCCTTATATATTTTTTTCGGCTCGGCAGTGCGCCACAACACTAAAACCATGGCATTAAAAAACCAGAACAGCATGGACATCTGGACACTAAACAAAACGTGGTCGGTCATGCCATTCACGGCAATACCGAAAAAAGCCGCCAGGATTCCCGCCGACAAACCGCTGACCCATGGCTCAGCCTTGCTCCGATACAGAGTAAAGGCCATCTTGGCATGATAGCCCATGAGAATTAAAAAGGCCGCCAGGCCCGGAATACCTGTTTCCGCTGCCATATGCAGGTACATATTGTGTGCATGGAAAATAATAATCGAGGGGTCTTGAATAAAAAAGTCGTAATGGGGATAGACCATCCAGTATGTACCCCAGCCAAACCCCAATAAAGGTCGGTCATGGATCATGGCCAGTGTACTTTCCCACAGAGCAAACCGCAAAGTCGAGGAAGTATCGGTGGGGTGCAAAATAGAAACCAGTCTAAGATAAACATCGTCCGTACAAAGGGCCGCCAGAGGCACGGCCAGCAGCAGCCATAAAACCCAGCGGCGGCACAATAGGCCATAGGCCAGAATAACTGCCAGCAAGCTCACCCAGGCGCCCCGGGAATATGTAAGAACCAGACAGCCGCTCATTAGCAGGATAAAAATCAACAGCAAAATCTTCTTGTCCCAATCCCGTGTACCTAATCCAAGCCCCAACCCCAGCCCAATCATCATGACCATAAAACCGGCCAGCAAGTTGGGGTTCTCCAGGGTGGAAAATATTCGTACTTTCAGGTCGGGAAACTGATCGCTGTCCACCCATTCAAAAGCCGAAATATCGACTCCCAGGATGTATTGGTAGAACCCGTAAAGAGCAACCACCACCGATGAGGCCAGCAGTGAATACACCACCTGTTTCAACTGCTGCCGCGATGTCACATTATAGCTGATGAGAAAATAGAGACCCAGGTAACGCCCCATCAGATGCACAAAATTGTAGAGACTGAACCCCCGGTCAGCCGAAACAAGAGCTGACGTCAGACCTAAAAACACCAGGAAAAATAAGGTCTCATCAAAAGGGGTGCGTTGGAATTCCCATTGACGGCACACCAGCATTTTAGCCAGCCAAAGAAATATGCCAAAAATCAACAGCACGGTGGACATTCGCAACGACAATGGCAGAAAGAATGCCAGAGCTAAAATGGTATATTCCATCAGTCCGCTATAGCCGGCGCTGATCTGGCGATATATAGTTTCTTTCACAATATTTTCACCTTGTGCGGAATTGGTACGCAAACAGCATTAATCCGTATAAATACCCTTACCATTATATCCTAGTCCTATTCTTTTGTCCAATTCCGCAATATTTGACGGGTGCTTCCAATTAAATACAAAGAGCCGGCGACACAGATTACCTGATCCGCCCCGGCCAACCGGCCGGCTTGCTGCAGACCGTTTTCCAGGCTGTCGGCTATCTTCGTCTGATATCCCGTTAACAATTGGGCCACCGACTCCGGCGCCGCCGCCCGCTCTGAATAGGGCTTCACCAGAATAATGCGGTCCTGGGGCCGGAATAATTCACGGATAACCCCGGCAATGTCCTTGTCAGCCAGCACGCCAAATACAAAAATAACCGATGCCTGAGGAAACACCTCATCCAAAGCGGCGCGCAAAATTCTAGCTCCGTCCGGGTTATGGGCGCCATCGACCACGATAGTGGGACTGCCGGGAAATACTTCAAACCGGCCGGGCCAGACTGTCTGCTCCATCCCCGTTTTCATAGCGGACACAGAAATTCTGGGATCATGTCCGGCCAGCAGTTGAGCCGTCATGATCGCCAGGGCGGCATTTTCCACCTGATGCCGCCCCAGCAAAGGTGTGATGAAAGTGCCGCTGAGGCCGGATTTCTGCAGCTGGATTGTTATTTTTTGCCGGAAAGATTCTATCCCTTCGGACTGAGCGTATATATCACGGCCATACAGATACAAGGCAGAGCCCAACTCAGCCGACCGGCTGGCGATCAAGTCGCCGGCCGGTCCCTGAGCCGCTGTCACCACCGGTTTTCCCGCTTTAATGATGCCGGCTTTATGGCGGGCAATGTCCAGGACAGTAGGACCGCATTTATCCGTATGCTCCAAAGTTACATTAGTGATAACCGAAACTTCCGGCAGGATAACATTGGTGGAATCATATAAGCCTCCAAGGCCCACCTCAATGACCGCATATTCCACCCCAGCCTCGGCAAAGAAATAAAATGCCGCCGCCGTCAACACCTCAAACTCGGTAGGATGCTCCATTCCCTGAGCGACGGCATGTTCCACAAACCGTCGGGTGTATGCCACCGATTGGGCAAAAGACTCCCGTGAGATATCATGCCCGTTCACCGTCATCCTTTCAGTATAGTCTTCCAGATGAGGTGAAGTATATAACCCGGTTTTAATGCCGCCGGCCCTGAGGATACTGGCCAGCATGGCGGAAGTGGAGCCTTTGCCGTTGGTGCCGGTTATGTGCACAGTCTTATAACAGCGCTCAGGATGATCCATCAATTCCAGCAGCGTTTCAATTCGTTCCAGGCCAAGCTGTATACCGAAGCGGGATAATGAAGCAAGGTAGGCTAAAGCCTCGGGATAATTCATAAATCGGGCGCCTCCTCTTAATTATAACGTAGCAAGATAGGCTAACCGTTCATTAATAACCGCACATTTTTCCTGAAATTCCTTTTGCTTGGTTTTTTCCTTTTCGATCACATCGGCCGGCGCTTTGGCGACAAACCCTTCATTGGAGAGTTTGCCGGCAATGCGGGTCAATTCTTTTTTCAGCCCGTCCAGTTCCTTTTTCAGCCGGGTGCTTTCTTTTTCCACATCAATCAAGCCCTTCAGGGGCAGATAGACCTCCACGCCGTTGACAACCGCCGCCGCGGCATTGGCCGGTTTTTCCGCCTGAATCAGCCCAATTACCGGTTCCGAGGCGCCCAGGGTTTTTAAATATTGAATATTAGCAGTAAAAACGGCTGCTAACGAAGGGTTGGCTGCCTGCAGGATGACCTCGCTGCGTTTTCCGGGGGGCACATTCATTTCCGCCCGCATATTACGAATGGCTTTAATGGTGTCCATTAAAAGGCTCATATCCCGTTCAGCCTCATCAGAGGCGTATTGCGGTTCCGGCTGTGGCCAGGCCGAGGTCATGACGCTCCGGCCTTCATGAGGCAGATGCTGCCAAATCTCTTCTGTCAGGAAAGGCATAAAGGGATGCAGCAGTCTCAGCGTATTGGACAGAACATGCCACAGAACATACTGAGCCGTGGCCCTGGCCGCCACATTCTCCTTATCATACAGGCGGCCCTTGGTCATTTCAATATACCAGTCGCAATACTCATTCCAGATAAAATCATATAAGAGCCTGGCGGCCTCGCCCAATTCGAACCGCTCCAGATTGCCGGTAACTGCCTCTACCGTATGAGTATAGCGGCTTAATATCCAGCGATCCGCCAGAGTCAGTCCCGCCGGCGGCTGAGACGGATTAAAATCCGCCAGGTTCATCAAAACAAAGCGGGAAGCGTTCCAGATCTTGTTGGCAAAATTGCGGCTGGACTCTATCCTCTCCCAATAAAAGCGCATGTCATTGCCCGGAGTGTTGCCGGTCACCAGGGTAAAACGAAGAGTATCGGCACCATACTTTTCAATTACATCCAGGGGATCGATGCCGTTGCCCAGGGATTTGCTCATTTTACGGCCCTGGGAATCCCGCACCAGGCCGTGGATAAATACATGACGAAAGGGAATCTCCTTTTGGAATTCCAGACCCATGAAAATCATGCGGGCTACCCAGAAAAAAATGATATCATAGCCGGTAACCAGCACCGAGGTAGGATAAAAATGCTTCAATTCAGCCGTATTTTCCGGCCATCCCATGGTGGAGAACGGCCAAAGGGCTGAACTGAACCAGGTATCCAAAACATCCGGATCCTGTTCCACATGGCTGCTGCCGCATTTGCCGCAGGCGGTTACGTCGGTGCGGGATACCGTAATTTCGCCGCAATCCCGGCAATACCAGGCGGGAATCCGGTGTCCCCACCAGATTTGCCGCGAAATGCACCAGTCCCGGATATTTTCCAGCCAATTGATATAGATCTTGGTGAACCGTTCCGGTACGAACTGAATTCTGCCGGAAGTAACCGCCTCAATGGCCGGCTCAGCCAAAGGCTGCATTTTTACATACCATTGCTTGGATATGAGGGGTTCCACCACGGTGGCGCAACGCTGGCAATGGCCCACGGCATGGGCATGCTCATCGATTTTTACCAGGAATCCCTGTTCTTTCAGATCAGCCACCAAGGCCCTGCGGCAGTCATAACGGTCCATGCCGGCATATTTGCCGGTATCTTTGGCCATGGTTCCATCCGGGTTCATGACCACGATTTGCTCCAGTTGATGCCGCAGCCCCATGTCGTAGTCATTGGGGTCATGGGCAGGCGTAACCTTAACGGCGCCGGTGCCGAAGGACGGGTCCACATACTCGTCGGCCACAATGGGCAGCCGTCTTCCCACCAGAGGCAGAACCAAATACCTGCCCACCAGATGACGGTAACGGACATCATCGGGATGAACCGCTACGCCGCTGTCGCCGAGAATGGTTTCCGGCCGGGTGGTGGCCACGGTCACATACTGGCCGTCGCTGTCTTCCACCGGGTAACGGACATGATACAGATGACCCGGCTGCTCTTCATGCTCCACCTCAATATCGCTGAGGGCGGTATTGCAGCGGGGACACCAGTTGGTGATGCGGTTGCCCTGATAGATCAGTCCCTTTTCATATAAGGATACGAAGACTTCCTTTACGGCCTGGGAGCACCCTTCATCCATGGTAAACCGTTCTCTCTGCCAGTCGCAGGAAGCTCCCATCCGTTTCAGTTGGGTAAGGATCCGGCTGCCGTACTGATGTTTCCAGTCCCAAACCTTTTCGATAAAGGCAGGCCGTCCCAGGTCGTAACGGGATTGCCCTTCCTTGGCCAGGTTTTCTTCGACTTTGATCTGAGTGGCAATGCCGGCATGGTCGGTCCCCGGCATCCAAAGAGTGTTATATCCCTGCATCCGGCGGAACCGGATCAGAATATCCTGCAGCGTGTTATCCAAAGCGTGACCCATATGCAGCTGCCCGGTTACATTGGGCGGTGGGATAACAATGCTGAACGGTTTTTTCCCGGGTTCGACCTCAGCATGGAACAGGGCTTCCTGTTCCCAGTATTCATACCACTTAGTTTCTACTGCCTGCGGATCATATACGGTCGGCATATTGTCTTTTTCCATGAATAATACCCCCTGGAACTCGAATTTTATAAATAAAAAAGCACTTTCATCCCCGCAGGGACGAAAGTGCTTAATCTTCCGTGGTACCACCTTGCTTCCCAGAGTGAATACAAAACAGCCTGGGCACTCAAAACGCGATAACGGCGCTATCCGGTTGCACCTACTCAAGTTCAGCGCAACAACTCCAGGCTGACCTTCGGCTATGATCCGCGGGAAACTTCGCAGCCTAAGAGTTCCTCTCTGAGCCGCCGATCATTGCGTACTCTGCCTATCATGGTTGATTCTATATTTTACTATACAGTAGTATTTACTATATCTGTTATTTCTATATTTGTCAAGATATGACCGCAATATTACAAGCTAACCAGAGTAAAGAGAAACATCAGAATCGACACCAGCCCGTTGCGCATAAAATAAGTCTGAGTGACCCGGGACAAATCCCAGGGCCTGACGATATGATGCTGATAGCAAAGGACCATCGCCGCCAGTCCTACCCCCAGGTAGTAATACCCTTTTAAGTTCAGCATCAGGCCCACCGTGATCAAGCCCAAAATGCTCAGGCCATGCATCCAGCGGGAAATCCGCAGAGCGCCGGGGATGCCGAACCGTACCGGTATGGAATGGAGTTGGTGCTCCTGATCAAAAACCGTGTCCTGGCAGCCGTAAATCACATCAAAAGCAGCAATCCATGCCGCTACCGATCCGCCTAAAATCAGAACCGGCCAAGGCATATCGCCCCTGATGGCCAGCCAGGCGCCAACCGGGGCGCAAGCCAGAGCCACTCCCAGCACCAAATGACAGGTCCAGGAAAAACGTTTCATGTAAGGATAAAGCAAAAATGGCAAAATTGCCAAAGGGGAAAGCAGCAAACAATTCGGATGCAATTGGGCCGCCGCCCAGAGAAATACCGACAGACTCGCCAGGATAAAGGAAAAAGCCTCCCAGGGCTTAATCGTTCCCTTGACCATCGGCCGGGCGGTAAAGCGGGGATGAAGCTTATCGTATTTTAGATCGATCAGGTTATTCAGAGCCAGGGCAGCACTTCTGGCGCCAATCATCGCCAGGGTGATCCAGCCCAATTCAGCCCATCCCGGCCGGCCGCCGGCCGCCAGAAAAGCCCCCATATAGGCAAACGGCAGAGCAAACACCGAGTGTGACAAGGCAATATTGGTTACATGAGCTTGCATCTTGTCTACAATCCTAGATTTTCCCATTTCTCATCCACCTGTTTCTTGATCTCCGGCGACATGACGATCTCGTCTGGCCATTCCCGGCTATTGCCTTCCTCCGGCCAGGTCTTGGTAGCATCAATGCCGACTTTCGTTCCCCAGTGGGGCATGGGTGACGAGTGGTCCAGCACGTCCAGGGGCCCGTCCACCATGACCACATCCCGCCGGGCGTCAATGTTATTATAGACCCGCCACCAGACCTCATTCATATCCTGAACGTTCACATGATCGTCTACCACAATAATCATCTTGGTAAACATCATCTGGCCCATGCCCCAGATGGCATGCATGACTTTTTTCGCCTGCTGGGGATAGCGTTTTTTGATGGACACAATGGCGCAGTTATGAAATACCCCTTCCAGAGGCAGGTTGATATCCTTTACTTCCGGCATGGCCACCTGCAAAAAAGGCAAAAAGATTCTTTCGGTGGCTTTGGCGATGAAGCAGTCTTCCATGGGAGGCTTGCCCACAATGGTCGCCGGATAAATCGGGTCCTTCCGGTGAGTGATGCAGGTGATGTGAAAGACCGGATATTGCCCCGCCAGGGAGTAGTAACCGGTATGATCGCCAAAAGGTCCCTCCAGCCGGGTCTCGTCCAGCTCGACATAGCCTTCCAGAATAATCTCGGCGTGAGCAGGCACTTCGATATCCACGGTTTCACATTTGATTAATTCCACCGGTTTTTTGCGCAGAAAGCCGGCGAACAGCATTTCATCGATGTCCGGCGGCAGAGGAGCCGTAGCGGCGTAGGTGATGGCCGGATCGCCGCCGATGGCCACAGCCACTTCAATCCGGTCTTTGCCCAGATCCTTGTGGGCCCGGTAATTATCGGCGCCGCCTTTGTGAATGTGCCAATGCATGCCGGTCGTTTTTTCATCAAATACCTGCAGCCGGTACATCCCTACGTTCCGTTTGCCATTTAGGGGGTTCTTAGTAAACACCAGCGGCAGGGTGATAAACCGTCCAGCGTCCTGAGGCCAACATTTAAGGATGGGAAATTTCGCCAATGACGGCTGATCTTTGATAATAACCTCTTTACAGGGACCGGACTTTACGTAACGGGGAAAGTTGATCGCCCGTTTCATCTGAGGAATAACCGAAACCAACTGGAGTTTATTCTGTAGTGAAATGTAGGGCAGCTTCAGCAATTGACGAATTTCATCGGCAATATCGTCAATTTTTTCGACCCCCAGGGCAAAAGCCATGCGTTCCACACTGCCAAAGGCGTTGATAAGCACCGGCACATCATAGCCTTTCACATTTTCAAACAGCAGAGCCACATTTTTATCCCCCGACATTTTGGAAACCCGGTCGGTAATCTCGGTGATTTCCAATTCGCAATCCACCGGTTGGTGAATCCGTTTAAGCCAGCCCCGTTCTTCCAAGGCCGCGATAAATTCCCGCAAATCCTGAAATGCCAAAGTAAATACTCCTTTCACAAGAGAAAAAACTCATCCTCCTCGAATCTGAGACCGTTCAAAAAGGGAGGGTCTCCTACTTGCCAAACCATACCCGGATGACCCAAACGCTCATCTCAAATAGCAGCATCAGCGGCAGCGCAAGCATAAGCTGTCCGAAGATATCCGGCGTCGGCGACACTACACCGCCGACAACAAATGCCCCCACTAAAACCACCTTGCGCTTGGACACAAGGAAGGTCGAACTGATGATTCCCATTTTGGCGAGAACCATGATGAACAACGGTAATTCAAAAATAAAGCCAAAGGGAAACAGCAGGGAAATGACAAAGGAAATATATTGCCCCAATGAAAACATGGGTTGTAAGGTATCAGTGGCAAACCCCATAAAGAAGGTAACTGCCATGGGCAAGACCAAAAAATAAGAAAAAGCCAGACCTATATAAAAAAGAACCACCGAGACCGGCATTAATGCGACAAACAGCTTCCGCTCGCTACGGGTAAGAGCCGGGACGATGAAGGCCCAAGCCTGGTACAGTACAATTGGCAAAACCAGCAGAAAGCCGGAGAAAACGGCGGTCTTAATATAGGCCATAAAAGCCTCAGCCGGATTCATGTAATACAGCTTACCGGCGGGCCGAATGATATAGGCTATAATTTTTTCCACAAAAAAATAGCAGGCTGTGCTGCCAGCGATAATTGCTGTCAGGGCAATGATAATGCGCTGCCGCAGCTCCTGCAGATGGTCTACGATGGTCATCTCAGCTACCGGAAGTTCCCGCTGGGAGTTGAGCTGAGCCTGGTCCTGATCCATTGCTTGTTCCTGTTGGCTTGTCGTTTCAGACATTCAACAGTTCCTCACTTTTTTTCAGCATGAGTCAGTCCGTCTGACTTTGCTTCAACAGCTTTGGCCTGCACGGTGATTTCTTCTTTCTGCTCGCCGCTGGTAGCCCGGCGGAATTCTGAAATACCCTTGCCTACCGCTTTGCCGATATCCGGCAATTTGCCAGGGCCAAACACCACCAGAGCAATAACCAGGATCAGAATTAATTCAGGCATACCCAAATTAAACATACAATCACCCTCCTCGTTAGTATCTCACAACGTATTTCCTATGCTGTTTTCTATTTCTTATTATAACTGTCTGTCCCGCAAAAAACAATCAGTCAAACCTTGTTTGCCGCCATCGTCATCATTCCAAAAATCAGACTTTTCCCATGCGTGCGCCGGTTAATTTTAAAAAAGCCTACTGTTTTTTTATCTTGATACCGGAGTTCATTGTATCCTGTTTCAGCTGCAGCATAGTTTTCTCCACCATATCCAGATGTTCGTGCATCCGGCTACGGGCCAGTTTCGAATCGCATGCCGCAATAGCGGCATAGACCCGGGAATGGGATTCATATACCTGCTGAGGCATATTTTTCACTAGAAACAGCTTTTGCCGGGAAGCGCGGAAACTGTTGGTCATCACGTCGGTAATGGTACTCATGACCTTTTCCAAAACCGGATTGTTCGCAGCCCTGGCTACGGCAAAATGAAAAGCATCATCCGCTTTGTCGCCAATGCCGCCGCTGTCTACCTCCTCAATCAGGGAGGAAAGAGTCCGGCGCAGTTCTTCCAAGTTCTCCGCCGTAGCCCGGATCGCCGCCAGGGCAGCCATTTCTGCCTCCAATATCTTCCTGACCTCAAGGACCTGGGTAATATCGGCGATATCCACCTGCAGCAAAAACGAAAGGGGTTCCAGCATGCCTTCATAGGATACCTGCCGGACAAAGCTGCCCTCGCCGGGACGTATCATAATGATTCCCATCATTTCTAAGGCGCTGAAAGCCTCACGCACCGAGGCTCTGCTGACATTGAGCTTTTCGGAAAGTTCCCGTTCCGACAACAGCTTATCGCCCGGCTGCAATTTGCCGTCAATAATAAGTTGTTTGATTTGCGCCACAATTTCTTCGTATACTTTTTTTGTTTTTACCGGATTGAACATGTTATCCTCCGCTACCCATCCGAACAGCTAAAATTTACGAAGTCCGACAAAGTCGGCAATTGCCACTAACGCCCGCTGTGCCTCAGGAGCCAGTGAAGCGGGCAGCCCGGCGATTGCTTCCCGCAGCTGCGCTTGAACCTTACTGTATGAATATTCGATAGCGTCGCAGTCTCTCACGATCGCCAGACAACGATTCAATACCGGATCCGACATATCCCGGGCAACAATAGCCATGCGCAGTTCCTCTCTGTGAGGGCTGACCTCCAGAGCCCGGATAACCGGCAGGGTGATAATTCCCTGGGCCAGATCGCCGCCCACCGGTTTACCCAGCTGGGGTGCAGAAGCGGTAAAGTCCAAAATGTCATCGGTAACCTGAAAAGCCAGCCCCACTAAATAACCATACTGCCGCACAGCCTGAACCGCAGCCGCCTCCATGCCGGCGGCCATAGCTCCCAATTGACAGCTGGCTGCCAGAAAGTCAGCCGTTTTCTTGGCGATACGCATTGCATAGTCATCTTCCGACTGATCCGCCAGAAACGCACTGTTTGCTTGCAGAATTTCTCCTTCGCATAAGGAACAGACTACTTCCGCTAATTCTTTCATGACCCGGTTGTCATTTGTCTTGGCCAGCAGCGCAAATGCCCTGGCAAAAAGATAATCTCCAGCTAACACCGAGGGATGATCCCCCCAGCGGGAATTCGCCGTCGGAATCCCCCGGCGGGTGGAGGCATGATCAATTACGTCATCATGCACCAGAGTGGCCATATGAATGAGTTCAATGGCAGCGGCCACCACAATGGCCTGATCCAGACCGGTATCCGTTTGCAGTCCCTTAGCAGATATAAGGTACAGCGCGGGCCTTAATCGCTTGCCGCCCGCCTGTACCAAATGCTGACCAATATCCGTTACCATATCAACCTGAGAATAAGTCACAGACATCAGCAGAGTCTCAACTTCTGCCATATCGCGTTCAATTAATGCCAAAGCTGCTGCTTCCACGAGTCTACACACCCTAACCGTGATAGTCTGTGTCTATAATACACCAAAAAATTCCCCACGTCTATATGTCCTGGCAAGGTGGCCATTACTTTTTCTTCTCCACCCGAATGGCACAGTCAGGACAAACCATTTGGCACATGCCGCAGAGAATGCATTTTCCCATGTTGGCTTCCACTCTTGGCGTTCCATACACGCCAAGATCATCAGACCAGCTGATGCATTTTACCGGGCATTTTTCGATACAGAGTCCGCAGCCTTTGCACAATCCGGGAAATACAGTCCAAAAGCCCTTGGAGCTGTTATATGTCGCACTTTTCCAGTTTGTTTTCGCCATGATATCCCTCCCGCCTCCTTACATCGCATTCCTTATGAGTTGATAGCCACGCTCCAACGCCCGGAAATTCATGGTGCGCAATTCGGGGTTAGATTTAAACTTATCGCCCAGTTTGACATCCAGCGCCTGCTTGATTTGATCTAAGGGCAATACTTCGGTAGCGGCGATCACTGCGCCAAGGATAATCATATTGAATACGCGGGGATGCAGGCCTGCTTCATTTTTAGCCATATCATTGGCCGGAATGGCGACCACCTTTTTTACCGACGGAATATCCGCCGGATTGATCCCCGGCCCGGGTTTGGTAAAGGAGACAGTTTTGGGCTCGCCGTCAATCATATCCCGGGGCAAATCCTTATTGGGGGCGTCGGCGGTAGGATTCGGCGGCGTCACGTCAAAATACTGCAGGCCTATGATATTGTCATTGACTTCACCTTCGACGATAAGGGAGTTATCATAGATATAGACGGTGTCTTTGCCGGCATGCATCCGGGTTCGTTTTACCGCACGAGCACTTAAGGGAATCAAAATATCGGCTTTCTGGAACTTAGGAGCGCCTATGGCGTCGTCACTGATCTGCACATAGGCAATGGAAACGCCGCCCCGCTGCTCCACGCCAAAATTGGGAATATAAAGAGCCTGTTTACCCCCTTCATTGGCAGCTTCCGCCAAGATTTCCGCAATAGACTGCACCCCCTGACCGCCTTCACCGGCCAGCGCAATTTTTGTTATTTTCGCCATCCTCAGCCCTCCTCGCTTTGGGGTGTACGCAATTCGCCCAATTTAAAATACTGGGCCATATCTCTTTCGATGAATTCCCAGGTTTGTTTGGCATTGGTGCGCCAGTTGGTGGGGCAGCCGGACAAACATTCCACGAAGGAAATACCGTTTCCGGCCATTTGATTTTCCAGAGCTTTCTTAAGATACGCTTTCATCTGGCGGGGATTGGAAACCGTGCCGCGAGCTACATAAGCCCCCTCCGGCGCAACAGCTGCCACCATTTCCGGCCCCTTGGTCGGATAACCGGTTTGCTCCACGTCACGGCCATAGGGAGTCGTCTCGGTTTTCATGCCGGGCAAAGTGGTGGGCGCCATTTGACCGCCGGTCATGCCATAGTTGCAATTATTGCAAAGAATAATCGTGATTCTTTCATTCCGTACGGCCGCATTGAACAAGTGTTGGGAGCCGATGGCATACCCGCCGCCGTCGCCCATGTACGCCACGCCTACAATATCCGGATTGGCGCGCTTCATGCCGGTGATGACAGGTGTGGTGCGGCCATGATGAGTCTGCACCGAATCCACGGCGAAAAAGTCCCAGGCTAACAGAGAACAGCCGATGTCACAGCCAAAAACGACCTTATCTTTTAATTCCAGTTCATCAATGGCTTCGCCCAGAGCTTTCAGGATAATACCATGTCCGCAGCCAGGGCAAAATTTGTGGGGTTTGGTTGCTTCGTTCCAGCAGGCAGGCATTGCCGGCTGCAGTTCACTATTTTTCATGACCTCTTGCATATGGATCCTCCCTTCTATTTTGACAGTTTCGCATATTCTTCTAAGATTTCCTCAGTAGTGATCCCCACACCCGGCCGCAGTACCGGTACGATTTCAACCGGATTGCGATAGAGGGCTGTTTGCACTGATTGCAGGAACTGCCCGTAGGCTGATTCGGCCACCAACAGTTTCTTAGCATTTTTTACTGACTTCACCAACTGTTCTTCCGGGAAAGGGCGTACAGTAATCGGCCGGAAGCAGCCTACCTTCTTGCCTTGAGCCCTCAGTTGTTTATAGGCTCCCAAAGCCGCCCGGGATACAACGCCATGAGTGACCAAAATGATCTCAGCATCCTCACAGCCTTGTTCGTCCCACTCTACAATCTTAGGAGCCATGGCATCCCAGTCTTTTTGATGAGCCAGGACTACTTCATACAGTTCATCCTCGGTGTTGTAAGTGTTGCGCAAGTGGCGAAAAGGCTCGCTTGTTTCGCCCAAAATGGCCTCCGGCTTGGCGAGGGTCTGGCCCCTTTCTTCCGGATCGTAAATCGTGAGGGTTTCCCGCATTTTCGCCTGGTATCCGTCTCCCAGAACAAAAGCGGGGAACCGATAGGTCCAAGCCATGTTAAACGCTTTGATCGTATAGTCGAACAGTTCCTGATGGGTAGCGGTGGAATAGACAATGCGGTGGCCTTCGCCGTTGCCGCCGAAGGTCGTCATCCGATATTCCTGCTGGGCATAGATAACGGTTGCCGTAGAAGGACCGCCTCGCTGCTGGATTACATACACGATGGGCAGGCGCATCATCTCGGCCATAACGGCTGATTCCTGCATCAAAACGTTACCGGGACCGGCAGTGGCGGTAAAAGCCTTTCTGCCCGTCATCACCCCGCCGAGAGTAGTAAAGCCGGCGGAAATTTCATCTTCTGTCTGCAAAAAGCGTTTGCCGTATTTTGGGGCAAGCCGGGTCCAATAGTGCATGATTTCATTTTGCGGCGTAATCGGGTAGCCGTACATGATGTCCGCTTTAGCTGCCACAGCAGCCCAGGCAACTACTTCATTGCCTGTCATGAATACTCTTTGTTCACCTTCCAGTGAAGCTTCAGCCATAAGAGCACCTCCTGCTTGAGTGCTTTGCAATGCTGTCAGACTATACGCCAGCCTCTACAGCTCGGCTGCCATAACAGTCCAAGCGTACAATAGCATGAATTTACAGATTTAGCATGGCAGGAATCAGTGACCGGCATACATTTTCCCATAAATCTTTACTCCCGCTACCGCCACTTCCGCAAATGCTGTAAATCTGCTGCAACACAACAGGGGGGCGCACATGAACCGACCGGCTCATGTGCGCCCCCCTGCGAGCAACAACGCAAATGGATCTTTTTAATAGTCCTTAGGTCTCTTAGCCAAGTAAGGCACCTATGGCTAGGAATTATCCTTCCTGAAAATAGCGCATACTGGTCTTTTTCCACTCTTTGGTACTAAATAACAAAGTGTAGTCGGTAAGCCGGGTTAATGCCGCCAGCTCCTCCGCCAGCTGCTTGCACTCCTCTCGGGTTTGGGCATGAATCATGGTATATAAATTATAAGGCCAGTCAGAATAGGGAGTCCGGGTGTAGCAATGGGTTACGCTGGGCATCTGCGCCATCATTATCCCTGCCTCTTCCAGACGATCAGTTGGCGCCTGCCAGGCGCATAAGGCGTTAGCCGCAAATCCCACCTTACGGTGCCACAGCACAACTCCCATTTTGCGAATCTGGCCTTCTTTCTGATATCGCTGCAACCGTTTTAACAGTTCCTCTTCGCTGATGCCGATCTGAGAAGCCAGTTCCTTATAAGGCTCAGCGACCAGCGGAAATTCATTCTGCATCATTTGAATGATTTTTCGATCTAGAGTATCAAACATAGCACACCGCCTGCAGATTTAATCGAGGGTAAATCGCACGTTGACCTTAAATTTTTTCGTAGACGGCAGGTTGAGAAGCTTTTCCACACCGTCGAAAGCCTCTACCTCAGCCAGTGTTCTTTGCTGTTCCTCCCGGCTGGGTGACAGTAATGTGAACCATAAATTGAAGCTGCCTTCCCGTTCGTAATTGTGAGTAACACCGATGTAACTGTTGATTTGACGGGCTACCGTCTCCAGCTTTTCCGGACTGACCCGCAAAGCCACCAGCGTGCCCACATACCCCAGACGGGTAGAATCAAAAAAAGGTCCGATGTGCCGGATATAGCCATGTTCCCGCAAAACGGACAGACGCTCCAGCACCCTGGATTCATCTGTCCCCAGTTGCCGAGCCAGGCAGGTAAAAGGACGGGATTCCAGTGGCAGATTATTTTGAATTAAATTGAGCAACTGTTTATCAAAAGCTGTTAACATGTAATTCTCCCATCTGTACAATGCAAACATGGCAGCAGGACAGCCCTTGCGATCTGCAACCTCTAAATATACTGCCCGTTTTAAAGGTTATGGCGCACTGGCCGCCCTGCTAACTCTTTCCTGTCTTTTTCTATTGTAGCAAAATTTGTACAATATCGTCAAGCAACTCATCGCGTCCGGCGCCGCTTAAAGCCGAATGGATCAGGATCTGTTCCGGCTCGATTCCCAGGGTCCGGGCGATCACCCCCATATGCTCCTTCATGCGGGAACGGGTGATTTTATCCGACTTGGTAGCGACGATTTTTACCGGCAGTCCCTGCCGCCTCAGCCATTGATGAAAAAGAATGTCACTTTCCATGGGAGGGTGCCTGATGTCGATCAGCTGATAAATGCGTTTGAGCCGAGAGGACTGAAGAAAATATTCTTCGATAAACTTAGCCCACTGCCGCCTGGTGCTTCGACCGGTTTTAGCATAGCCATAGCCCGGCAGATCCACAAAAAAAATCTGACGCCGGGCTTCACTATTGTTATGGGACAGCTTAAAGAACACGCGAAAGAAATTAATAGTCTGAGTCTTGCCGGGAGTCGCACTGGTCAGGGCCAATCCCCGATGACGGCAAACCGAATTAATGAGGGAAGATTTTCCCACGTTGGAACGGCCGATAAAGGCGATTTCCGGCTCATCGCCGGGCGGATACTGCTCTTGCCGCACCGCCGAGATCAGATATTCCGCCCGGATGACATCCGGCTTTTGAGCCGGATGCAACTCACTCATGATTGTTCCCTTCGATCAGGGCTGCCCGCAATACTTCATCCATGTGCTCTACAAAGATAAACTCCAGGGCCCGCTTCACATTGACCGGGATCTCATCAGTATCCCGTTTATTTTCTTTGGGCATGATCACCTTTTTAATGCCGATGCGATGGGCTGCCAGAACTTTCTCCTTGATGCCGCCCACCGGCAGCACCCTGCCCCGCAGAGTGATCTCGCCGGTCATGGCGATTTCCGTTCTGACCGGCCGGCCGGTCAGAGCCGAAGCCATAGCTGTGGCCATGGTAATACCGGCTGAAGGCCCGTCTTTAGGAATGGCGCCTTCCGGCAAATGGACGTGGATATCAGTTTTTTCATGGAAATCCTCCTGAATCCCCAATTCCCTCATCCGGGTACGGATATAGGTAAATCCGGCTTGGGCTGACTCCCGCATCACATCGCCCAACTGTCCGGTGAGGGTTAGCTGTCCTTTGCCCGGCATAACCGATACTTCCACGGATAACACATCGCCGCCCACTTCGGTCCAGGCCAGTCCGGTAGCCAAACCCACCTGATGATTCAGCTCGGTTGGAGTTTTGCGGTATTTAGGAGCGCCTAAATACGTATGCAGATTTTGCGCGGTCAGTTTCACGGCAGTCCGCTTATGCTGAACAATCCGCCTGGCTGCCTTGCGGCAAAGTCCGGCGATATTTCGTTCCAGGCTTCTGACTCCTGCCTCCCGGGTATAGTCCCGAATCACTTTTTGCAGGGTGCCTTCCGAAAACATCAGCTGCTTTTCAGTTAGCCCGTGTTCCTTTAATTGTTTAGGAATCAAATAACGCAAAGCAATCTGAATTTTTTCCTCTTCAGTATAGCCGGCAATAGTTATGATTTCCATCCGATCCAGTAAAGGACGGGGAATATTATGCATGGCATTGGCGGTAATGACCCATAGAACCCGGGACAAATCAAAGGGTAATTCCACGTAGTGATCGCTAAAGGTATTATTTTGTTCCGGATCTAAAACCTCCAGCAGGGCGGCCGATGGATCGCCGCGGAAATCGGCGCTCATCTTATCGACTTCATCCAGCAGGAATACCGGGTTTTTCGAGCCGGCAGTGCGCATGCCCTGGATGATCCGTCCCGGCAAAGCGCCCACATAGGTGCGCCGGTGTCCGCGAATTTCGGCTTCATCCCGGACCCCGCCCAGGGATACCCTCACAAATTTCCGTTCCATAGAACGTGCTATCGATCTGGCCAGAGAAGTCTTACCCACCCCCGGCGGTCCCACCAGGCAAAGGATAGCCCCTTTCATATGTTCATTCAGTTTACGGATAGACAGGTATTCCAGAATTCTTTCCTTGACTTTTTCCAAACCGTAATGATCCTCTTCCAGGATCTTTTCCGCTACGTTAATATCCAGCCGGTCCTCAGTTTCCTTCGTCCAGGGAAGAGACAGGAGCCAATCCAGATACGTACGAATCACAGAGCTTTCGGCCACCATAGGCGGTGTTTTTTCCAGGCGTTCGATTTCCTTTTGGATCTTTTCCGCCACTTCTTTCGGCAGGTCCTGCTCTTTCAGCCGCTGCCGGTATTCTTCGGCTTCCGCCATCCGATCGTCCTTATCGCCCAGTTCTTTTTGGATGGCCTTCATCTGCTCGCGCAGATAGTACTCCTTCTGGGTTTTTTCCATCTGTTTGCGGACCCGGACATTGATCTTCTTTTCCAGTTCCAGAATCTCCAGTTCCCGCCCCAGAATGTCGCAAAGGACCTCCAGCCGTTCTTTTACAGGAATGGCCGCCAGCAGCATCTGCTTATCTTCGATTTTCAGGGAAAGATGACTGGCGATCAAGTCTGAAAGCCGTCCCGGTTCTTCCACCGTGACCACTGATACCAGAGTCTCAGGTGGAATCTTTTTACTGAGTTTGACCCATTGCTCGAACTGATGGATGGTAGTGCGGATCAGGGCTTCAATTTCAGGCGTCTTGGTCTGGATTTCCTCATATTCTTTTACTTCCACCGTAAAATAAGGATCAAATTCGTTATAAGCGATGATCTCAGCCCGGCGCAAGCCTTCCACTAAGACATGGATGGTGCCTCCTGGCAGTTTTAATAGCTGTTTGACTTCCGCAATCGTGCCGATGGAATAGATATCCTCCGGCGCGGGTTTATCATTTTGCGCGTCTTTCTGTGTCGCCAGCATGATAAGGCGATCATGGACCATAGCCTCTTCCAGCGCGCTGATCGATTTTTCCCGTCCCACATCCAGATGAATGATCATATATGGGAAAACTAATATTCCTCTAAGCGGCAACAGTGGTATAAAGCGTGTCTCAATCCCAGAACTCATCAGGTATCCCCCTCTTGGTAACCGTAGGAGACCGTTGAAAAAGATCCATCTGCGTTGTTGCTCCTGCGGGCGGGCTCATTCGGAAAACATCCTCCCTTTTGGACTCAGATTACAGTAGCCTTTTGTTGTGACTACGGCAAAAGGTGATTTGTTTTCTTCCTGATCTCACGATGCTTCGCATCGTTCTAGTATCGACGTACCCTCCGAACGTACAGTCTCACGCCCGTCCTCGTCGCGCCCAGCATCTGAACCTTTTTGAACGGTCCCAGATTCGAGGCTGCAGATGCATTTTACAACAAACCCCTAGCAAGTATATTCATCGGTAGTTTCAGCGTACTTCTTTATTAATATTCTTAGGCATGTGAAAAAATCCTTTTCCAAAAAGCTGCAATATATAATAAATGCAACCAGTTTTCTGGCTGCATTTATACTTCAACGCTCCCCTACATTTTTACGCCTGCGCCGGCCGCCGTTAAGAGCTCCGGTTGAGGAGCGACGATTTCCAGGCGGACGGGATCTGCCGGTTTCACTAACGCATACTTGAATACCTCATCCAATGTTTCTACGGCAATCACTTCCACATTCCAGGACTGAAACAGCTCCTGCCAGTTTTCTTTCGGGATGATCACCCGGCGTGCGCCGGCCTGTATGGCTGCGGCTACTTTAACCGGTACGCCTCCCACCGGTTTCACCAGTCCTCGGATCGAGATCTCACCGGTCATGGCTACGGTGTTATCGATGGGAATTCCTTTCACCGCCGAATAGATGGCAGCCGCTACCGTAATGCCGGCGGAAGGGCCGTCAATGGGACCGCCGCCGGGAAAATTGACGTGAATATCATACTTATTGCATTCCAGGCCATACTTGCCGGTCAAAACAGTCAATACATTATCCAGAGAGCCTTTGGCCATACTTTTGCGCCGAATCAGCCGGCCCGGCGTTCCCAGCTCTTCTTCATCCACCACGCCGGTCACGACAAATTTACCGCTGCCAAACAGATTGGGCTGGACTGACACCTCAATTTCCATCACTGTTCCTACATTAGGTCCATAAACCGCCAATCCGTTAGCAAGCCCAATCTGTGGTTTCGCCGGCACTTTCTTTTCCGGCCTGGGATTATACTGGCCAAAATTCACGACCCATTCAATGTCAGCGGTCAAAATTTCCCGGCGTTGTTCATGGGTGGCAATGCCGGCAGCAATCTGGACGATATTCACAGCTTCCCGTCCATTAGTGGCATAACGGCTTAAAATATCCACCGCATTGTCTTCAATGTTAAACGCGACTTTTTGGACAGCATTTTTGGCGATTTGCCGCACTTCATCCGGCAGAAGAGGCCGGAAAAAAATTTCTACACAGCGGGAGCGAATGGCGGGCGGAATATCCCCTGGCAGGCGGGTCGTCGCCCCCACCAGCCGGAAATCAGCCGGCAGGCCATTTTGAAAGATATCATGGATATGGGTGGGTATATTGGTATCTTCGCTGCTATAATAGGAACTTTCCAAAAACACCTTACGGTCTTCCAGCACTTTCAGCAATTTATTCATTTGTACGTGGTGCAGTTCACCGATTTCGTCGATAAACAGCATACCGCCGTGGGCTTTGGTAACCGCTCCGGCTTTGGGCTGGGGAATACCGGCCATGCCCAAAGGACCCGCGCCCTGATAGATAGGATCATGCACCGTACCGATTAAAGGATCGGCGATGCCTCGCTCATCAAACCGGGCTGTGGTGGCATCCATCTCAATAAACTTAGCGGATTTACGAAAAGGTGACAGGGGATTGCGTTTCGCCTCTTCCAGCACCAGGCGCGCCGCCGCCGTTTTCCCGACCCCAGGTGGGCCGTATAAGAGAACATGCTGCGGGTTCGGACCGCAAAGAGCTGCTTTGAGAGCCTTGATGCCTTCATCCTGGCCAATAATTTCCCCAAAAGAGACAGGACGCGTCCTCTCGGCAAGGGGCTCGGTCAGGGATATTTCGCGCAAACGCTGCAATTTATCCATTTCCTTTTTCGATTCCTTTTCTACCGCTACCCTGCTGCCTTGCTGCGACCGTAACAAGTTCCAGAAGTAGAGCCCGATGACAATGGCGAAAAAGAACTGAATAAGCGTTATGACGTTAATAGCGTAGTCCACGCGTTAGACCTCCTTGTTAGTCCTGGCATTTTTCTTCTCATTCTAGAACTAGTATTGGCATATGGAATGTTTTTATCCGGCAAAAAAGGGCGTTAAAAGAGTAAAAATCGGCATAAAAAAAGGAGGGGATTAAATATCCCCTCTTTTTATGCCGATTCTTCTTTTTTCTTTGTTTTTCGCTCCGCTGTGACGACAATGGGCTCTTCCTTGTTCACAACCACTTCCTTGGTCACAATGCACTTAGTCACATCGTTACGAGAAGGAACGTCGTACATTACGTTGCGCATGATGGCTTCGATAATCGCCCGCAGGCCCCTGGCGCCGGTATTGCGCTTTAAGGCTTCCGCCGCGATTGCCCGAAGGCCGTCTTCTTTAAATTCCAGCTGAACGTTATCGAGCTCCAGGAATTTTTGATATTGCTTGACCAGAGCGTTTTTGGGTTCAACCAGAATGCGGACCAGAGCGTCTTCATCCAAGGCATCCAAAGTCACGATGACCGGCAGACGTCCCACAAACTCCGGGATCAAGCCGTATTTCAGAAGATCTTCCGGCAGAATCTGCCGTAAAATCTCGCCTACCTTTTTGGTCTCTTTAGTTTTCACATCAGCACCGAAGCCAAGGGTTTTTTTACCGGTACGGGCGCTGATGATCTTGTCGACGCCGTCAAAAGCGCCACCGCAGATAAAGAGAATGTTGGTGGTATCGATCTGAATAAATTCCTGATGCGGATGCTTGCGCCCACCCTGAGGCGGAACACTGGCAATGGTGCCCTCCAGAATTTTCAGCAGTGCCTGCTGCACACCTTCACCGGAAACATCCCGGGTAATTGAAGGATTTTCCGACTTGCGGGCAATTTTGTCAATTTCATCAATATAGACAATCCCTTTTTCGGCTTTCTCCACATCATAATCAGCTGCCTGAATCAGCTTGAGCAGGATGTTCTCCACATCCTCGCCCACATAACCGACTTCCGTCAACGATGTGGCATCAGCGATGGCAAACGGCACATTCAGGATTTTAGCCAGAGTCTGGGCTAACAGAGTCTTGCCGCTGCCGGTAGGGCCCAACATGACGATATTAGATTTTTGCAGTTCTACATCATCAACTTTGGAGCCGAGATTGATGCGCTTATAGTGATTATAAACCGCTACAGCAAGGGATTTTTTCGCTTCATCCTGACCGATAACATATTGGTCGAGGATGCTCCGAATTTCCTTGGGTTTAGGAACATCTTTCAGTTCGACTTCTACGTCTTCGTTCAGTTCTTCTTCAATGATCTCATTGCATAATTCAATGCATTCGTCGCAGATATATACACCGGGACCGGCTACCAACTTTTTTACTTGTTCCTGAAGCTTGCCGCAAAACGAGCATTTAAGTTGTCCCTTGTCATCCCCAAACTTTAACATGTTATCACCTCTCTATTTGGGACTTTGGGTTTCCGGCCTTTCACCTCGCGCCAATACCGAATCAATAAGGCCGTATTCCTTGGCCTCTTGCCCGGACATGAAGAAATCACGTTCCAGGTCACGCTGCACTTTTTCCACCGGCTGCCCGGAGTGACGGGCCAGAATGTCGGCGCCGATTTCACGCAACCGCAAAATCTCGCGGGCATGAATTTCAATATCAGTAGCCTGACCCTGAGCGCCTCCGTGGGGCTGGTGAATCATCACTCTGGCATAAGGCAGAGCGTAACGCTTGCCCTTAGCGCCGGCCGTCAGAAGGATTGCCGCCATACTTGCGGCTAATCCCAGACAAATGGTCGAAACATCCGGTTTGATGTACTGCATGGTATCATAGATAGCCAGTCCGGCTGTAACAACCCCGCCGGGACTGTTGATATACAGATGGATGTCTTTTTCCGGATCTTCCGATTCCAAGAACAGCAACTGAGCGATCACCAAATTGGCCATAGTGTCGTCAATAGGTCCTCCGATAAAAACAATACGGTCTTTCAACAGACGGGAGTAAATGTCATACGCTCTCTCCCCTCGGTTGGACTGCTCTACAACAATAGGTACAAAACTCATAGAGATTACACCTCGGTTCTTAAAGACTCATTAAATAAGCCTTCATTCTCTAATATTAACCAAAATTACCAGGGATTATTCACTTACTGTTTAACAGCACTGTCAATGATCAGTTTAGCCGCTTTTTTGCGGGCTACGCTGAGAGCCAGGGCGCCTACCCTGTTTTGCTCCAGGATCACTTTACGCACGTCTTCCAGCGGCGCATGATATTCAGCAGCCATAGCCGCCACTTCGTCTTCCAGATCCTTGGTCTCGGCTTTGATTTCTTCGGCTTTAACCACCGCATCTAAAAGCAGGTCGGTTTTTACACTGACAGCAGCGGATTCACGGTATTTTTCCCGTAGTCCCGCGATATCCATATTCAGATATTTCAGATACTGATCTAAGGCCATGCCGCGATTTTGCAGGTTGATGTCAAAATCCTGGATCATCTGGTCAATTTTGTCCTCGATCATGACATCCGGGATATCAACTGTTGCATTATCTACAGCTTGCTTAATCGCCTGATTGCGGAACTCTTTTTCACTCCGTTCCGCGGCGGCCTTTTCTAATTTATTCTTGATGTCAGCCTTTAATTCCTCCAGGGAATTAAACTCACCGGCATCTTTCGCAAATTCGTCATCCAGAACAGGCAGTTCCTTGCGTTTGATATCATGGACAGTAACCGTGAATTTCGCTTCTTTGCCGGCCAGTTCGGCGACAAAATAGTCGGCGGGAAAGGTAACGGTAACTTCGCGGTTTTCCTCGGTTTTAGCACCAATCAGCTGGTCTTCAAATCCGGGAATAAAGCTGCCGGAACCTACTTCCAGAGGATATCCTTTAGCATCGCCGCCTTTAAAAGGCTGCCCGTCAATATAGCCGGCAAAGTCAATAATGGCAAAATCGCCCTTTTGCAGCACAGCGTTTTCCACTACTGACATTTTGGCGTTCTTTTCCCGCAGATCCTCAAGTGCCTTATTAATTTCCGTTTCACCGATTTCCGCCGGTTTATGCTCCACTTTGAGATCCTTATACTGCCCGATAGAAATTTCGGGTTTAGTAATAACCGTGGCCTTAAAAACGAACGGTTTGTCTTCTTCTAAGATAACGACATCAATTTGCGGGCGGCTGACCGGTTCCACATCCTGCTCCTCCAGAGCTTTGCCATAGGCAGCCGGCGCCAGAAGTTCAAATGCCTCATCGGCGAAGGCTTCTTTGCCAATGCGCATTTCCAGCACCTTACGGGGCGTTTTGCCTTTACGGAAACCCGGTATATTAACTTTATTCGCTAGATTTTGATAAGCACGATCAAATGCCTTCTTAACTTCTACCTGAGGCACTTCCATTTCCAGCACCATTTTATGATTGTCAATTCGTTCTGCGGTAACCTTCACTATTAGGACATCCTCCTTAATTAAATTATACCCGCCGGTCAGCGCAGCCACTGGCCGTAAAACTCACAGTATCTAGTGATGCCATGCATTATATGATACCATAACTATACAGCAAAAACAAGTGATATAGAAAAACCCAGCATTGCTGCTGGGGATCAAATCAAGTATGGAGCGGAAAACGAGATTCGAACTCGCGACCCTCGCCTTGGCAAGGCGATGCTCTACCGCTGAGCTACTTCCGCATGCTCTCATTTCAGGTGACTGCTGTCTAACAACGTATTTTATTTTACACAACAGTATTACTTTTGTCAACAGCATATTTCATTTTTTCTTTCGGAACTTTCCGCCCTATCCGCGTACTTCTTTTTACTATCTTTTAATTATCACATGGAATAAGAGAAGAATTTCGATCGAACAAACGGGGCGGAAGCACCCGCGTTATTGCCACTGCCGGGACATTGCCTCGGAGAGGCTGCGCATAAAGACCTGCGGCAAAAGTGGTGCCATGAAAACCGCTCTGGAATGGGTTATATTCCTTTAACTGCCGGAAGCTTGCTTAATTCCTCGGTTTCGATAGCAGCGATTAATCGCGGGACTTCCTTTTTGGATAGGTATTGGAGATAATGACATTCGCCTACATGTCCGGTCTGGTTCATACATCGGTTCCGATATATTCTTTTCGGGGTAGTATCCAGATTGGCAACAAAATAATCATCGATTTGGCGAATCACGCCGGCACCTCCGAAAATCCGCAACGATGGAGTGGTATGAACTACGCCCTTTCTGCTTTTGTATGTCCAGGAACTTATGCATGCTTTTGTATAACAATACCCTTTGATAAAATGCAAGTGACTAATATCACCCTGTGGATATTGCCGATGCTTATCTTTTCGTCCGGACCAGCCCCAAGATAGCAGTGTTTGCGTCAATTCTTCTTCCATCGGAATGAGCAGCATCATTTTGTTTTCATACTGACGCAGCTTTAAAGCATTTTTGCTTTGGAGACTATTCGCTATCAATTGCAATAATGCTTTATTACGGTATTGTATACGCAGCCCATAGTCGGTTATCGTTCCATTGCCCCATACAAAACCAATAATCCAGTCAAAGGGAAGCATGCCACTCGCCTCTTCTAAATATGCATTACGTTATGAACCAAACAGCAGATTTCAATCTGCTGTTTTAATCCCCCAGAGTTACGCCGTGGGAGTCTGCTTCGAATCCGCTTCAGGCCGCGGTATCTCGTTAAACTCGACTGTGACGGGTCCATGATCCCCTTTAAGAATGCGGGATATTTCCCGGGTGAATGTTTGGGAAATCTCGTCTTTCTGCGCCTGGGTCCGGCCTTCATACATTTTGATGGATATAACCGGCATATAA